>JAYVBB010000543.1:0-8983 GCA_043750715.1 Pseudomonadota bacterium
CAGCTGGTGGGAGCGCGCCGAAGACGACCGGAAGGTCCTTTCTTACCTCGAAAAGAGGTGCGAGAACGAAGAGCACGCGCAGAAACCGCCACGAAAAAAGGCGCGCGGAATAATGGCACGGCTCAATAGTTTCCTGCGTTGGAGCTGATGAAGGATCTCTCCGCATTTTTGCGCCGGGCCCGCTTCGCGAAGTGGTGGCCGCAGACCATCCTGCTGCTTGCTCTCGACGCGGTTTGCGCGACGTTCGGTAAGGCCCTGCCGTCATTCGATGCGTCTTCGTACGCCGCGGGTATCATTTTGTCCGCGGCGACCTTCTATTGGCTTGGTCGCGTCCTCGAAGCGCTACCGCGTGCCGCGGCATTCGGGGCAGCGGCCTTGGCCGGCATCTCCACCGGTTTGCTGCTCGCCGCCAACGCCTTGCTCTTCAGCGAATTTCAGCAGTTCCTGACGCCGCACATGCTGCGTTTCGTCGCGAACGATCCGCGCTACCTCGTCGACTACGCCGTGACCTACCTGCCCGGGCGCTGGGGGATCGCGACCCTGGCGTTCGGAATCCTGCTGGCGGTGCCGTGGACGCTTCCGGGACCGACTCCGGCGCCGCGCGGCTGGCGAGCGCTCGTTTTGTATCTGGGACTTCCCGCCGGGATTTTCGGCGGCTTCTTTTCCATCCGCATCGCCACGAAGGCGCACCATGCCGACGCCCTGACGACCAGCGTGATTTCCGCGATCCGCTACCAGCGCCAGGAGTGGGCGACGCGGAAACTGCGTCTGACGGTGCGCGAACCGCTCGCGGCGACGGCGAAGCCCCCGGCGTTCGACGTGCTTTTCGTCATCAACGAATCCTGGGACAAGCAGGCCGTCCCAGGTTTGGGAGGCAACCCCGCCGCCGCCCCGCTGCTGGCGGCGCGCTTGACCCGCCCCGGCGCATTTCTCTTTCGGCGCGGGCTGGCAAATGCGACCGCGACCGACGTCAGCGTGCCGTCGATCGTCAGCGGCGTAGGTCCGGAAGAACTTCCGGAACGGCTCGAAGCGATGCCGTTGCTCTGGGACTGGGCGAAGGCTGCCGGCATGACGACTTTGCTCGTCAGTGCCCAGCGGTTGAACTGGAACGGCCTCGAGGACTTTTTGCGGACGCCCGGACTCGACCGCTTCGTTTCGGCGCCGGAGATCGGGACGAAGATCGTGAACGACCTGGGCGTCGACGACCTCACCGCGGCCGAGGCCTACTGCCGGGAAGTGCGGGGGGCGCCCAAGGGCCGGTCGCTGCTCTCCGTCTACAACAGCAACGCGCTCCACGCCCCTTATCAGCGAACCAGCGATCTCTTGCAGGATCAGCCCCGTTTCGAACGGGATTTCGACGAAGCGGTCGCCGTTCTCGACCAGACGCTCGACCGCGTCACGCGGTGCGCCGAGGAGCGGGGCCCCGTCGTCGTCGTGATGACCGGGGATCACGGCCATGGCTTCCTGCGCGGCATACCCCGGCTCTATTCTTACTATCCCGACTCGGTCGGCGTGCCGATCCTGATTTTGCTTCCGCTCGAAGTCGGGGCCGCGAATCCCGCGTGGCAGGCCGCCCTGGCGGGCAACGTCGCTCTGCCGGCGGCAAACATCGACCTGGTCCCGACCCTGATCGATCTCGTGGGTGCGGCCTCTCCCGGCCAGAACGCCAAGATTGCCGCCTCGCTCCAGGGACGCGCCCTGACGCGCCCCCTGCCCGAAGCGCGCCCAATCGTTGCGCTCAATACGAACGACTTCAAGAAGATCGATCAGGAAGGCTTCGGCGTCTACATCGGTTCGCGCTACCTCGTCGTCGCTAGCGGCAAAGCGCCCATTCTGGTCGACGACGTCGAGGATCCTGAGGCAAAGTCCAACCTCTGGGATACCGCGCCTGGCCCGGTCAAGGAGCCGTTCCTTGCCGTGATCGAACGCAGCTTTTATCTGAAGCGGATTTATCAGCATGAACGTACCGCGCCTTAACCTCCTCGGCACCAGCCTCGCCGGGGTTCTCCTGGCTGCCGCTTTGCCCCTCGAGGAAGGGCTCGTCGGTTGGTACAACCCGCTTTTCGTCCTGCTCAAGATGTCGGTCGCGGTGGCGGCGCTCATCGTTCCCGTCGCGGGGCTCGGTGCCTTGCTCGTCGAACCGTTGGCTCGGTGGCGGCGGCCGGCTGCCAATGGCGTCGAGCATGCGCTCGGTGTCGCGGCGGCGGTGCTGCTCGGCGTCGTGCTGACGGGGCTCGTGACGTTCGTGCTCGGGCAAGCGATTCAGCCTGCCCCGTCTCTTGGTTTCGCCGTTTTGGCTCTGACTTATGCCGCCTCGTGGCGTTCTTACCGGCCGAGCGGCTACTTGTGCGAAAGCATCGGGGGTGCGAGGGAGGCGTTCCGCGCGGTCCGTCCCGCCTGGTCGCGCTTCGAGCGGATCGCCTGGGGAATCGTCGCCGTCGTGTGTTTGGTGAAGCTGGTGCCGGCGTACATGTACCAGCAACACGGGGATCCATACTCTTATACGGTCTCGGCCACCGACCGCTGGCTTCGTTTGGGCCGCACGGGGCTGGATATCCGCGACATCCACACCGGCTACGCCCTGGGATGCGAGCACTTCTACCTGTTCCTGAAACTCGTCCTCGGGGGCCACACCGAGCAGTACGTCGGGGGCACGCTGTTTTCCGTCATTGGTGGCTTCGGCACGTTCGTCATGGGAATGTTGGCTCTGACTCGACGGTTGGCGCCTCGCGCCGCCCTGCCGTTGGTGGCGGCCTTCGCGCTCCAGTCGCCGTTCACTTACATCGCGTGGCAGCCTCGCAACGACGCGACGCTGGCGGGCTTCGCTCTGCTCGCCGTGGCAGGCCTCGCGCTCGAGTTCGAAGGGCTCTTTCTCGCGGCGGCAGCCGGCGTCTTCATCGTCAAAGCGCCGGGAGCGATTACCTTCGTCGCGCTTGGCTTGACCACCTTCGTGCTCGGGAAGAAATTCCTGGAGCCGTCCCGGCTGAAGCGGACTTTCTCGACGTTGGCCGGCGGCGCCGCTTTGATGGTCATCGTCTGGTGCCCGTTCGCGATCTACAACTACCTGAATACGGGCAATCCGCTGTTCCCTCTCGCGAACGAACTGTTTCGCTCTCCTTTCGCGCCTACGCAGTTCGGCGACGTCATCGACGACATGGCTCCTTTCACCGTCACCGTGCTCGGCAGCCTGCGAGGCCTGGGCCGGATGCTCGGCACCCATCCGATCTACGCGCTCGGGAGCCTGACGCTGATCGCCACGCCTTTCCTCGGGAGGCGTCGGCGTCCCGAAGTCGCCGCCTGGCTAAAGGATCCGGCATTTGCGGTCGTCGTCGTTTTCGTTCTGATCGACGCGTATCTGGTGCAGCTTGCGACGCGCGAGTACACCCCCGACTTCGCGAGTCGGCACGTGCTGGCGGTCTTCGGGCCTTTGGTGGTGCTCGCCTTGGCAGCTCTCACCTGGACCTTCTCGGGTACGCGCGCGGAGCGCTTCGTGATGCCGCTTCTCCTGGTGCTCTGTCTGGCCGACTCGCGGCTCGAAGTCTCGGCTCAGGAGATTTTCCGCTTCGTCGCCACGCCCAATCAGACGGCGTCGATTCAGGAACGCCAGCCCATTCTGAAGCTGACGGCGTTTCTCGACCGGTACGTCCGGGAGCACGACCTCAAAGATCAGCGCGTCGCGTCGGTAGCCAACAATCTTTCGTACTTCCTGACCGACGCCGAATTCTGGCACGAAACGAAGACTTACCCGATGTGGTCGTGGCCCATCGGCGAGATGACGACAGCAGAGTGGGGGAAAGCCTTCGCGGAAAACCATGTGGGCTTCGTCATCACCGGGCCGCAGGAGCCCGCTATCGCCCAACGGATCGACCAGTTGCCTCACGAGGTGCTGCTCGAGGCCGACACCTATCGCTTGCTTAGGTTGCCATGAACGCTTTTTATCTGGCGACGGCAGTTTGCGCGCTCTTTCTGCATCGGGTGGTGCTGTGGACTCTGCCGCATTTTCGCGCCGATCTGGCCGCGCATCCTGTGGCGAATGCGGCCGTGGGTTTCGTCTCGGATCTGTCTTTCGCGGCACTGCTCTTCGCCGTGTTCGGCGGCGCCGCGCGGTTCTTCGGCAAACGGCCGGCTTGGCGCGTCCTGGCGCCCGTCGTCGCTTTGGCCTGGGTCGTGCTCTTGGCGTCGCACATGCGATACGTCGAGTACTTCGGATTCACCATTAGACCTATGCACCTGAGCAAACTCTTTACGGGCGAAGCGTTCGGTGAAGGAGTCACCGGCCTGCTGTCCGAGCCGCTTGCCGTCGGCATGCTGATTCTGCCGCTGGCTCTCGGCGCCGTGATTGCCTGGACGCTCCGCAAACGGCGTCCGTCCTGGGGGACGCTTGCCGGCGCCTTGGTCGTCGCGGGCGCTTGTCACGGGGTCGTGAACCATTTCAAGGCCAAAGGCGAGATCAACCGCGAGCTGCGCTTCAGCCCGGTCGCGGCTCTTTACTACAACTGGGCCGAGCAGAAGAAGTACGGCGCCATGTTCGCGCCGACCGGGGCGGATCTGGCGCGCGTGAAGGAGTTCACGCACGGCGCGCGCACTTTCGCGGGCGACCCCAGCTATCCGCTGTGGCAACGCACGCTACCAGGGATGGTCGAGTCGCCGGGACGGCAGGAGTGGGAGAAATGGCGCTCGTTCCTCGCCCGCGAGGGGGAAGCCAAAGGACCGTGGAACGTGGTCTTGATTCTCGGCGAATCGCTGCGGGCCGCCGAGATCGACGAACGCCCCGATCTGTTCGCGCGGCTCCCGGCCCGGCTCGCCCGCGGCGTGCGCTTTACGGAGACTTACAGCGCCGGCATGCACACGTCGCACGGGCAGATCGCGAGCCAGTGCTCGGTCTACAACGCCGGTAGCCTCGACCTGATGTTCATGGCGCCTCGTGCCCGGCTCGCCTGCCTGTCGGACATCTTCCGGGGCAGCGGCCGCTCGACTTACTTCTTTTACGGGGGCGACAACGCCTTCGACCATCAGGACGTGTTTTACCCTCTGCACGCGATGCAGCACGTCGAGGACCGGAGAAATTTCCCTCCCGATACGGTCAAGGCTGGCTGGGGCTACAGCGATCATGCCGTTTTCAATCGCGCCGTCGACGTGCTGAAGGCGGAGCACTCGCCGTTTTTCGCGACGGTGCTGAGCCTCACCAATCACGTGCCTTACGAAGTGCCGTCAGACGCCCCGCCGGGGCTGCTCGACCCGTCCAAGGACGACCGTGAAAGAATCCTCCAGTACGTGGACTGGAGCCTCGACGACCTGCTCGCGCGGATCTCGTCAGAGCTCCCGCATACACTCGTGATCGTCACCGCCGACCACGGCATTTTTCGGGGCGAGGCGGTGGGCAACCACGATTGGTCGCTCGGCAGTTTCCGGACCGTGACGAGGGTGCCGCTCTCATTTTGGGCAAAGGACATGCCCCCCGAACTCGCCGGCGTGACGTTCGGACACGTGACGAGTACCGGCGACATCGCCCCGACGGTTCTCTCGCTGCTGGGTATGGACGACGTGCCGAATCAGTTCATGGGTGCCAACGCCTTCGACTCGACGCGCGAGCGCGTCCTGATGAACTGGCAAAATCACTTGTTTTGGATCAAAGGGACGTCGAAAGAACCCGAGCCGGTCGATGACCGGCTCGAAGCGACTCTTGGTACTCTGCTCCTCGGCGACCTGCTGGCCCCGCGGCGTTGAGGCCGGGACGGCTCAGATGTCCGACTGCGACGTGACGTCGCCGCCTTCGTCTTCGTCCTCTTCTTCCTTGGCGCGGGAAGACGTCGGGCCGCTGCTCGGCTTCTTCGTCTTGGTCGGCTTCGGGTGCAGGTCTTCGATCCCTTCCGGGAACCAGTTGACCAGGATGGCCGCGATCTCACGGCCCTGCTTGGCCGACGAGATGTTGAACTTGGACTGCTGCTTGTAGATACCGCCGCGTTTTTGGTAGCGGCGGATCGAGACTTTCGGGGCCTCGTATTCGTTGGTCTTCTTGTTCAGCTCCTGGAAGAGATACATGATCGTCGTCCAGTTGCCGCGCGTGAGGACGATCTTTTGGAGCTCCTTCAGGACGTTACGGTCGTCTTGGTAGAAGGCAATGGTCAGATCGTCAATATTCTCAGCCATGGATGACCACCCGAAAGTAAGAAGGAACGGACGTTGTCCGCCCATTGTAGACGTAAAAAAACCGCTTCTGCAAGAGAAGCGGTCTTTTGATTAGCGCTTGCTGAACTGGAAGCGCTTCCGGGACGCGGGCTGACCGGGCAGTTTACGCTCTTTTTTCCTCGAGTCGCGGGTGATCAGGCCCGCCTTCTTGAGGATCTTCCGGTTTTCGATGTCTTGATTCGCCAAGGCCCGAGAGATCGCGTGGCGGATCGCACCGGCTTGGCCCATGAGGCCGCCACCGACGACGTTGACGCGGATGTCGTACTTGCCGACGTTGTTGGTAAGCTCGAGCGGCTGCAAGACGACCATCTTCGACACTTCACGGAGGTAGTATTGGTCCATGGTGCGCTTGTTGATCGTGATGTCGCCTTTGCCGGGCTTCATCCAGATTCGGGCGATGGCGGTTTTGCGTTTGCCGACGGTGTGAATGTACTTGGGAGCCATGCTTCAGAATCCTTTTAGATCAACGCTGGAGGCGCGGTTCGGCTTTGAGGGGTTTTTGCGCGTCCTGGCCGTGCTTGTCGTCGGCGTAAACGCGAAGGTTCGTGAACAACAGGCGGCCGAGCTTGTTCTTCGGGAGCATGCCTTTGACCGCGAACTCGACCAGACGCGTCGGGTGCTTCGCCATCAGGTCTTGCGCGGCGATTTGCTTGATGCCGCCCATGTAGCCCGTGTGATGCTGATACAGCTTGTCCGTCCACTTGGCGCCCGTGAGCTTGATCTTGGCGGCGTTGATCACGATGACGTTGTCGCCCGTGTCCAGATGCGGCACGAAGGTGACTTTGTTTTTACCGCGCAGGATGTGCGCGATTTCCGACGCGATCCGGCCGAGAACTTGGCCTTCGGCGTCGATGATGCGCCATTGCTTTTTCACGTCGGTCGGTTTGATGCTGTAGGTCTTCATAAACTCCACATTTTCCAGGCTGCAAGGGATGGATTATATATATGAACGAACCGGCAGGGGTCAACCACCGATCAGGTCGCCACACGAGCAGGTCAAATTGCTGAAAACACTGGTTTTTGTTGTTTTGAGCCTGGCCGGTGACCTGGCCTGGGCGGAGATTTACTACGATACCGGGACGGTCGCAACCGTTGGAGGCTACTTCCTGGACGGGGGCCGGAGGGGTGGAGAGGTCTCCCTCCACCAGCTCTGGATCCGCGAGCCCAACAACGAGATGGGCCTGATGTACCTCGCCGGAGGGAACTACGGCTGGGAACGGAACGCGGTGCGCTACTTTGAGGCATCCGCCTCCGCGTCGGTCTGGGTCGTGATGGGCACCTCGCTCGGCGTCGGACCGCGCTGGGAGGACGACCGGCACGGGTGGCAGGCGACCTGGAGCCTCTGGTACTTCGCTCCGATCTTCTTCGCCCGGGCGGTTCAGGTCGAAGAGAAGAGAGAGATGCAGTACGGCGCCATGCTCAAGCTGCCGATTCCGCTGTCCGGAAATCTTTGGGACGAGATTTTGGGCGACGAAGAAAAGGAAACGGCCGTCCCTCCGTGAAGAGGAACGGCCGTCGGTTGGCGAGAGTCAGTTAGCGGGCGTCGGGGACTTTGTCGTAGGTGCAGGTTTCCCAGTAGCGCTCTTGGGTGTGCTGGCCGCCGACATCAGACGTCGAGTCGGAGATCGAGCGGTAGACGAGCTGGCCGTTGACCAGCTGGTAGTCGTCATTGCCGATTCCGGCGAAGAAGAAGGAGTCGTTGCCTAGCTCGCGGCCGGTGAAGGACACGCGCAGACGGAGGATGCTGCCCGCGCCGTTCCAGTCGGCGAAGGCGACGCCGCCGTACATGTACGTCGGATCCGTCATGCCGAGGTTGACGCCGCCGCCGATCGGGAACGAGAAGTCGCCGAAGGCGATATCCTCGCACTCATTCTGTTCGACTTCCACGTGGCCGGTGTACTCGTAACCCTCGTTGTCGACACAGGTGCCGCGCCAGTTGCCTTCCAAGTTTGCGCAGTCGGAGCGTTTGGCTTTGGATTTCGTGGCCTTCTTGGGCGCGTTGCTCATCAGCGACGAAATCGCATTCTTGTAGCCGAGACCGGCGGACTTTTTGCCTTTTGGCGCGCCTAGTGCGACCGCCGAGGCGAGTCCCAGAGTCAGAACCGTAACAGCCGCGTGAGCGAAAAAGTTAGAAGCTTTCATGACGTTCTCCAAAAAAAATTGATGTTAGTGAAAGTGAAACTACCTATTGCCTTCGCCTGGGTCCGCGGCCGTCAGCCCCGAGCGATCCGACATGTTCTCAGGGATTCGACGGTTCTCGATGCGAGAAGACGTCGAGCAGGATCTTGCCGTTCCAGACGCCGCCGATTTGCAGCGCCTCGGGGGCGAGGTTGATCATCAACTCTCTTTCGATGCCGGCTTCGACGTTCTTGAACGTCGCGCTCGCTTGGCGGCGCACCACCATGGGACCTGCGAGCAGGTGACCTAGCTTTTCCGGGACGCTCTGAAAGACAGTTTGCTCCTTGGGCAGCCAGACGCGCACCAGCGGATCGAGTTTGAGCACCATTTCGTGCTGATCCAGCATGGCTTTGCCGACGAGTTTGACGGGCGAGCGGTTGTCTTTGGCGCTGACGATCTCGAGGCGGTCCGGGTGCATGCGGAGTCCGATGCATTCGTCGGTCGCCGGCGCCCCGAAAAAGGTCACGAGGAAGTCCGGAATGTGGTCGCCTTCGTAATAGCAGTTCTTCTGGAGGATGGCTCCATTGGGGATCTTGAACACGCCGCCCGGCGGATAGAAATTGTCTTTCTTGGCAACGGCATACTCGGGGAACCCGCTGCCCATCAGTTGCTCGTG
>JAYVBB010000544.1:0-2445 GCA_043750715.1 Pseudomonadota bacterium
AGCCGCGATCCTGGCGAAGAACATCACGAACGCGTTGATCACGCCCTGGATCAGCGTCATGGTCACCATGTCGCCGTTGGCGATGTGGGCGATCTCGTGGCCGAGCACTCCCTCCACTTCGCGCTTGTCCATGTGATTGAGCAGACCCGCCGACACGGCAACGAGCGAATTGCTCTTGCTCGGGCCGGTAGCGAACGCGTTGACCTCTGGGCTGCCGTAGACGCCCACTTCCGGCATTTTCGGGAGGTGTGCGGCGCGCGCCAGGCTGTGCACGATCTGCACGAGATCACGGGAAGCTTGATCCGAGGTGTTCGGGTCGATGATCTGGACGCCCATCCCCCGCTTCGCCATGGTCTTCGACAGGGCCAGCGAGATGAACGCGCCGCCCATGCCCCAAATGGCGCAGAACGCCAGCAACGAACCGTAGTCGATGCCGTTCGCCGAGAGGTACGGCCGAATCCCGAGCAGGTTGATGACGACCGAGATCGTCAGGATCACGAGGAAGTTGGTGAGCAGGAACAAGGAGACGCGTTTGAACATCGGGACGAAAAGCCTCCATAAGGTACCGCCAGTGTCAGGTCCCGGCAGTTAACCTAAGATAAGAGAGCCTTCCGCCCGGTCAAGAGAGAAGGGATCTCAGCGAACGTCCTGCGGAATCTGCTCGCCCCGGGCGATGGGCGCTGCGTTAGGTGGCAGCACGGGAGGCGGCTGGTTCAGGACGAGAGCCATGTTCTGGATGACCCGTCCGACTTCGTTCGCCGGATCGGCGGCGGGAAGCCAGGCGGCCCCGACCGTGCCCGCGGCCTGCGACGCGTCGCGGAGCTTTTCGACGTTGTTGTGAATCGTGACGTCGACGGCGTTGAAGGCCGACTTGGCGACCCGGACGGAAAGCTTATTCCGGAAGACTTCCTTGTTCAGGTAGTAGCTGTCCCACTCGGTCGTGATGATCCCGGAGTTTCGGTCGACGATGGTCAGATTGTAGTTCCGCAGCAGGACGTTCAATGCGGCGTCCCAAATTTCGGTGTCGCGGAGAGCGATGCGAAACGTCTGCTTGTCGAGCGCGTAGATGGTCGCGCGCGGAGCGGACGGGGGCTGCCCGGCCTGATTGTTCTGGCGGTTGCTCGCGAACTTGGGCGGCGCCTTCGGCTCGCTCGGCCGGGAGTTCGACGGCGCGATCTCCGAGGCGTCGGCGCCTGGAGCCATGACGGTATCGGCGGCGCGTTCTTTGCCGTCCTGACCGTCTTTGGCCCGGTATTTGTCGAGCTGAGCGGGCAGGCACGCCGTGACGGCTAACAGACCCACGCCTAGGGAGAAACGATAAATCTTGAGGGTATTCATACCCTTTAGCTTACTTCACCCGCCTATATTTTGGCCAGGCCCCCCCTAAGGTCCTGATACCCAACGACTGAACAGTGGGGACATGCAGAAAAAGATCATCATCATCGTCGCAGGGCTGGGCATCGGGCTCACCGTCGGCTTCTTTTCGGTCCGGTCCTGGTGGGCCACGACGCAGCAGGAGCTCCGCGCCATGGGAATCCGAGCCCAGCGCGAAGCCGTTGCGTACGGCAAGTCGCACAAAGAAAACGAATGCGTCAACAAGGCGCTGAGCAACATCCAGCTTTGTCCCGGGATCGCTTGCCGGGCCGAAGTCGGCGTCTTCCTCGAGCACTGCCCCAAGGTCGCGCAGTACTGCGAAAAGCCGCGGGGCAAAAAGAAGAAGGCGCCGTAGCCCTTAAGCTTCGGCGCCTCCGATGCGGCTCTGCTTACTTGACCAGCATGTTCTTGACCACGTCGCGCTCTTCGATGAGCTCCTTGGTGGTGTCGCCGATTTTCTTCTTCGTGAAGTCGCTGAGCTTCACGTCTTTGACGATCTCGAAACCTTTGCCGTCGCCGAGCGAGCGGACCGGGAAGGAGAAGATCAGACCCGGGGGCACGTCGTACGGGTTGCCTTCGGACGCGACAGCCATCGAGAACCACTCGCCGGCCGGCGTCTTGCGGAGCATTTGCTTGATCTGGTCGATGCAGGCCGAGGCCGCCGAGGCCGCCGACGACTTGCCGCGGGCCGCGATGATCGCCGCGCCGCGCTTCTGCACGGTGGTGAAGAATTCGCCTTCGAGCCAGGCGCGCTCTGTGATCGCGTCGGTGACTTTCTTGCCCCCGATCGTCGCGTTCTCGAAGTCCGGAACCATCGTGGAGCTGTGGTTGCCCCAGATGGCGAGGTTCTTCACCTGGCCGACGCCGACGCCGGCTTTTTTCGCGAGCTGGAACTTGGCGCGGTTCTCGTCGAGCATGGTCATGGCGGTGAAGCGGGTCGGCGAGATGTCGCGGGCGTTGTGCTGGGCGATCAAGGCGTTCGTGTTGCAGGGGTTACCCACGACGATCACGTTGACGTTGCTTGCCGCTTTGTTCAGCGCCTTGCCTTGGCCGACGAAGATGTGGCCGTTG
>JAYVBB010000545.1:0-7183 GCA_043750715.1 Pseudomonadota bacterium
ATTGGCTTGCCTAGTAACAACCATTCTACCGAGGGAACCTGACCCTTCGTCACACTAGGCAATTACTGCTTCGTGTAAACACGACTCGTGACCAGAGCACCCGACCCGACGAAAACCCTGTCGGCCAAGGCGCGACATGGCTTCCTCGGCGCGACTAACGTCCCGGCCATTGCGGCTTTCTTGACCGGGGTGGCCTTTGGGGCCGGCGCAGCCTTTTTGGCCAGCGTGGCCTTGGCGTTCTCCTTTTTTTGACGCCTCTCGACCCTCCTCACCGGGTCGAGCTTGTCCAACAGGAGGTCAGCCGCCCGGTCGCACACCTCCGCGAGAGTCTCTACACCGAGGATTTTTTGCAGACGTTCGAGTTTCTCCACGACCCGCTCGTCGGCATTGAATGCCACCCGGTGCATGATGGGCGCAGAAGTCTTCGCGGCAGGGACGGCCGACTGGACCGGCGCCGGGCCGGTTTCGGACCTACCTTCGACCAGCGCAAGCACCGCGGGTGCAGCGACTGCCGACGGCGTACCCACTCGCCGGATGACGTCGCGCTTTGCGCCGACCTTGGCATTCGCCGGATCGACGAGGCGCTGCACCTCCCTCCCCGTCTTCCCCGCGGCAGCAGCCAGGAGTTCGACGTGGTTTTCGGTGGTCAGTCCATGCGCAAGATCCGAAGCCGTTCCCAAGTTTAGCCGGCCGTCTTCCAGCATCGCCAGCAAGACAGGAAACATCCGTGAAGCACGCGCGACATTGACCCGTCGGGTGCTGGTCGCCTCGGACAACTTCAGCCGGCGCCTGCAAAAGTCCCACATGCCGCTGTATCCCATCTCGACCACCACCCGCCGCTCGTCGAGCTCGGCCAGGTACCGCAGAATCTCGACCTGATGCTTGCGTTCATGTTTCACCATCACTAAGAGATGGCTGACCAGGGTTTCGCTTTCGAGCTGTTTCAGGTCTTGCATCCCGCACCTCCTGCTTGGTTCTGCAAATTTCTACCACGGGTTTTTTCGAAGCGATTTCCCGCGCGCTGATCACCGATCCGGCGCGCGAATCAAATTTTTGCAAGTCGCTCGAAGAACGCCGTCCGCTCTTCGCATTCGCCGCTCTGCTGGGGATTCGCCACGCGTGCCACCGCCGCCAAACATTCACGCCGTAAAAACCCGTCCACTCTTATTTTCACGTTCAGTCTGAACGTAGAAATCCGAGTCAACCCACTCGGCTGGCCGTGCGCCACGCAAAGCGCGGCGCTGTCCCGCACTACCTTTGGGCCCGCAGCCCTTCATCGCCGCATGGCCGAAGCGGTCTCTCGCGTCAGATCTGGGCTGAAGGCAATGCTGTTGAAGTTTTCACAAGTGCCTGACCCCAAATCTCCTGACCCCAAATCTCAAGTCGACACCCACTGCGCGCCAACCGCTATTCACGTTCATTCTGAACGTAGAATTCCGAACCAACCCATTCGGCTGGCCGTGCGCCATGCAAAGCGCGGCGCTCCCCCGCTCAACCTTTGGGCCCGCAGCCCTTCATCGCCGCATGGCCGGGACCAATCTCCCGCGCCAGATCTGGGCTCACAAGTCGACACCCACCGCTCGCCTATCCCTCTTGAGCGTCGGCGGCCCCTCGCCTGGACGGTCGCTCCACCCGACCCAACGGCATTCCTCCATCTAGACTTCCCCGCCTCCTTATCTTATGTTCCCGCCGTCCAATGACAGGAGTTCCGATGAAAACGCTTTCCACTCTGACTTTTCTCGCATTATTGACCTCCACCCCCGGCGCTTTGGCAGCCGAGCCCATCGTCCCCACCCGCCAAGCCGACGCCACTTCGTGCGAGCTGTACATCAACACCCTCGACCTCGAGCAATGGCACTACGGCGGCGGCGGCTACGACGAGCAGTTCATGACTCTTTACGTCTCGGTGAACACGGACGAACTCGTGGACCGCCTAGGGGGCAAGATCCTCCAGGTCGGCATGCGTCTGAACGGCGTCGACGACGTCGCCGCGGCCCGCGAGTTCGAGCCGGCCTACTACCTCCTGCGCCAATCGCTGTGGGAGCGGGGCTACGAAACGCACGATTACGACCTGCACCGCTTCGCGGTATGGGTCGACGTCGAACGCCGGGACGGCACCATAGACCGCCTGTGGCTGAAGGATGGCTGGCACGACTTCGACTGGCCCGCCGTCTTCGACGGCTACCCGAAGCAACAGGAAGGCCGCGGCAGCCAGTACCACCAGTACGTGCAGAATCCGTCGCCGGTCTACAACCAGCGGAACGTCTGTACCCGCTGATTCCGCCAAACGAGAAAAACCTGCGGGGCGATAGCCCTGCAGGCTCCATTAGACTTTGCAAAAGCACTATTCTCTAGATTCCCTGCCGTGTCTGCCGAGCCGGCGAGGGAGAAGTAGGCTGCGCCGTGCCTGGGAATGACATCACTTGGTAGCTGCGGTATTGGCGCCGGCCAGCTTGCGTTGCAGGTACAGGTCGCCGGAAAGCACGCCGCCCGCGACGATCATGTGATCGGCGTTCGCGCTGCCCGAGTCGAGGCGGACGTTGACGACGATCTGACCCCTTTTTACCGGAAGGGCCTTGGCGGTCGTGACGCGGTGAATGATGCCGTTGTGGTCGTAGATGTAGTCGGCTGCGGTGACGTCTTTCGCCATCTTCAGGCCGGCCTTGGTCGGCACGGGGTGCTTCTCGGTGATGACCATGTGGCTGCCGCCGAAGCCTATGTCCCACATCGGGTTCTTCTCTTCGCCTTTGACGACTTCGGCGACTTTCACGGCTTGCTTGGTGATCGGGTTCAAAACCATGTCACCCTTGCTGATCGCGGCGATGACCCTGTCTTTGCCGTCCGCCATGCGGATTTTAGTGGCCAGGTCGAAGCAGCCGTTCAGCGTGCGGGGTTCTTGCTTCACGAGTTTGAGGAAGGCCGTGCACTTGTCGTTGCTCGCGCCGACGACGACGAGAGTGTAGTCGTTGGGGATGCGGCCGGCTTTGCCGTCCCAAGTGAGGGAGAACTGAGCCGAGTCTTTACCCAATTGGTAGAGCGTGAAGGCCGAGATGTACGTCTCGCCGTCGGCTTGCAGCTCGCCTTGGATGTTGGCGCTAGGCACCGCGATCGGCGGCAGGTTCTGGCCGAACTGATTGGCCGCGATCACGAAAGCTGGAGCGGCCGGGTCGAGGTACGGGCATTTGCCGGCGGGCAGCTCGACGACGACTTCCGGGTCTTCCATCGGGGGCTTGCTTTGCGGCGGCGTCTGGCCGGGGTTTTGGCCCGGATCGTTGCCGTCTTTGCCGTCTTTGCCGCCTTTGGTCGGCTCGTCGTCTCCGTCGACGGCGTCGGTCGCGGCGGGCTCATCGCCGTCTTTCCCGGCGTCGGTGGTGCCGGCGTCGTTGGCGCCTTTGCTTTCGTCGGCGTCTTTGCCGCCTTTGGTGTCGTAAGTTGCGTCGTCGCCTTCTTCACCCACCTGGGTGCCTTTGCCTTTGGCGTCGCCCTTGGCTGATTTTGCTTCGACGACGTCACCGTCGGCGTCTTCGGATTTTTTCGTTTTGACGTTCGCGTTGGGGTTGCCCTTGCCGACCTGGTCGTTGGAAGGGGTGCAGCTGCTCAACCCGAAAACGAAGGAAACGAGAGCGGAAAGCAAAATGTGCTGGGAGCGCATCTTAGTACCTCGAGTGGGAAGAGTGAGTGCAAGTCTTGAGAAAAGACCTTGCACGCTCCATTCCAAGTACAGGATGCGGTTTTTGTTGGGTTATTTTAGACTAACTCTGTCTAAGGGTCAGCCATTGCGCCCTAGAGGCAGCTGCCGCCAGTCCGGTAGCAGCCGTGCGTCGCGTCGTAAATGCGCTCGCAAACGTTGACCCTGATGCCGATCATCGAGCCGGTGCACTGATCGTAACAATACTTGATCGTGCACGAATCGCGCGGGGCGCGGCGGCATTTTCCCAAAAACCCTACGCCTCAGGGTTTCAAGCGGGCGACGTACCCGGGACGGGGATTTTGGTAGTCATAAGTGACACCCAGGGATCCGTCGTCGAACCACTTGATGCCGTGAATCTGCTTTTCATCAGACCGGAAAAGCTGCCGCTTCGTCCGGCGCTTCAAATCGAAGACGGACGCGAAGTAAACGGCATTGTGATAAGGCCCGGTGACGCCCCACTCGATAAATGCGGCAAATTTTTTGTTCGGCGAAATCAGCACGCCGCCGTAAGCGCAAAGGTTCATACTGACGGAGGGGTCTTTGCGGGCGTCATAAAGCAGGATTTCGTCGCCGTCGTGCATTCCCGTCAACCCTGGCGTCGACGTGACCTCGAGGCCGTCACCGGGCAATTCCTGGATCACCTGGGTGCAAGCCGCGAGGCTCGTGAACGCGAAAACGAGCAACGCCAACCGTCGAATCAAAACTCGACGACCGCGGCGCCGGTACCGTAGAGCGGTCCGTAAGCGTGCAGCTTCGCGGCTTTGCCCTGTTTCAACGAGCCGACGCCCTTGAGGAAGGCCAGTGCCTTGAAACCCATGTCGACGCGCGCGGCGCCGGCATACTCGGGAGCCAGCTTTTCCGCCTGCTCGAACTGCCCTCTTTCGAAGAGCTCGAGCATCCGCTTGTTCCACTGGTCGTCGTCCTGGGACGAGACGTGGTCCTCGCGGGAATCGATGTCGGTCGTGAAGAAGCGGCCGGAAAGCATCGAGACGCAGACGACGGCGGTCTTGACCTGGTCGGCGTCGATCGCTTTTTGAATCGTGCCGGCGAGCTTCACGGTGTCCGCATAGTCGGAGTAGACGCAGCACGAAATCATGTTCGCCTTGAATCGGCCCTTGTTGAGCAGGCGGTCGGCGACGATCGTGCCGGTGTCGACGGGAAATCCTTCGTAATCGACGAGCTTGGTCTGGTAGCCCGCGTCGGTCGCGTTCTGCGCGATTTTTTGCGCGAACGGGACGTCGACCTTGAAGTCGAACGGCAGGTCGCCGAGGGCGTACCAGTTGTCGTCGACGTGCAGGCCTTTCAGGTCTTTTTTCGCCTGGTAGAGGTGGCCGAGCACCGAGATCCACTGCGTGCTGTAATAGACGACGCGCTGGACGCCTTCCGCCTGGAAGCGGTCGCCGACCGCGGCGAGCCCTTTGGCCAGGTTCGCGTAGTGGGGATTCATTTCGGGACGCAGAACTTGCGGCAGCCCCGGAACGAGGGCGGCGCCTTTCAGGAACTGGCTCATGCTTTACCTCCCGCGCGGTGCGCTTCCATGTCCCATTCCATGACGGCGTTGCCGGTGCCGATCACCGTGCCGTAGCCGTGGAGCTTCGCCTTCGCTTCCGGAAAGCCCATCGCGGAGAGCATCCACGTCAAGGCTCCCGACTTCACCTCGGCGAACGCCTCGCGCATGAAGTCCGGCAGGATCGCCATCAGCTCGGCGGTTTTGCCGTCGCGCATCAGATTGATGACTTTGACGTCCCACTCATACTGCGCCTGGCTTTGGATGTGCTCTTTGCTCATGTCTTCCGGCAGGGCCTGGTTAGGCTCCTGCGAGAAGTGAAAGTGCGACAGCGTGTTGCTCGCCGCCAGCACGGCCCGGCGGCCGGTCTTCTCGATCGCGCGGCGGGTGGCCACGCCCAGACGCGTCATCTCGTCCTGGCCGATCTTGTCGTCGTAGAAATAGGGGCTGTTGTTGGCGCTGATGCCGACGACCGGGATGTCCCAATCGGGGTTCATCATGTGGAGCGACACGATCGTGCCGTAGTCGACCCGGAAGTTCGGGTTGGTCATCTTTTTGGCGATGAGACCCTGCTCCTCGGCTTCGCCGTGGATCGCGTCGGCGAGCTCGACGTCGACGTTCATTTCAAACTTATAGCGGAACAGGTGCGGGAAGATCGGGTCGACGGAGAGGCCGGAGAGCTTCGGCACGGCGAGCACGTGGTGACCGACGACTGTCTGCCAGTGCGGCGAGTGGACCAGGATGACGTCGGGCTTTTGCTCTTTGAGCTTGGCGCGGCAATTGTCGTAGGCCCAGCGGAGCGACTCCCAGCCGCCGCGCGAGCGCGGTTCGTTCTGAGGCGGATTCTCACCGTAAACGAGGTGTGGCGGATGTGGCGCTAGCCAGCCGCCCAAGATGCGTCCCGAGGTTTTCATGCGTGCGTCCTCCTTGCTGGTTTGGTAGCAGATTCATGGGGGTTCGGAAAGCGAACGTCGTGGCGTGGCTTGGGGTACCCCTCAGGTCGGGCTATGGCTTTGTCCAGGCGGGTGTGGTAGTTAGGCAACCCCTGGAGACCTATGAAAAAGCTTATCGAACTGTTTAGACCCGGAAAAACCGAAGCCGCCCCGGCCTCCCCGGCCGCCGCCGACGGCAGCGCCTTTCGGGCGCTCAATCTGGTCGAGCCCCTGGTGCAGGCCCTCATTCACGAGGGTTACACCGAGCCGACGCCCATCCAATTGCAGGCCATCCCGCACGTCCTCGCAGGCCGCGACATCCTGGGCATCGCCCAGACCGGCACCGGCAAGACGGCCGCGTTCGCGTTGCCGATTCTGCAGCGCTTCATGGCGACCCCGTCGACGGGAACCAAGCGTCCCATCCGCGCCCTGATCCTCGCCCCGACCCGCGAGCTCGCCATCCAGATCGACGAGAGCTTCGCCAACTACGGGTCCAAAGCCGGCATCCGCCGCGCCGTCATCTTCGGCGGCGTCGGCCAGAACCCCCAGGTTCAGGCTCTCCGGCACAACCCCGAAGTGGTCGTCGCGACCCCGGGCCGCCTCCTCGATCTGATGCAGCAGGGCTACGTCTCGCTTTCCGGCCTCGAAGTCTTCGTCCTCGACGAAGCCGACCGCATGCTCGACATGGGCTTCATCCACGACATCAAAAAAGTCATCGCGAAGCTCCCGAGCCAGCGCCAGAACCTGCTCTTTTCGGCGACGATGCCCAACGAGATCATGGATCTCGTGCACCGGATCCTGAAAAATCCCGTGAAAGTGGAAGTCGCGCCCATCGCTACCACGGCCGAGACGATCGACCAGAGCATCTACTTCGTCGACAAGGACCGGAAGACCAAGCTCTTGACTCATCTTCTGGATCAGAACCCCAAGATGACGCGGACGCTCGTCTTTACCCGGACCAAACACGGCGCTAATCGGGTGGCGGAGTCGCTGACGAAGAGCGGCCACGTCGCTGCCGCGATCCACGGCAACAAGTCGCAGTCGGCTCGCCAG
>JAYVBB010000546.1:0-1659 GCA_043750715.1 Pseudomonadota bacterium
CTCGACCGCATCGCGACGCACATCTGCGCGTTCGAAGGCGACTCGAAGGTGGTCATGTTCGAAGGCAACTACTCCGAGTACGAGAAAAACCGCAAGGAACGTCTGGGCAAGGACGCCGATACGCCGAAGCGCATCCGTTACGCGAAACTGAAGCGCTAAACGAGGGCCGATGCACCCTTCGCTCACCCAGCGGAAAATCATTCATGTCGACATGGATGCCTACTACGCTTCGATTGAGGTGCTGGACAATCCGGATCTGAAGGGCTTGCCGCTGATCGTCGGCGGCAGCCCTCAGTCCCGCGGCGTCGTTTGCACGGCCAGCTACGAGGCGCGAAAGTTCGGCGTCCGCTCCGCGATGTCGTGCGCGAAGGCGGCGCGGCTTTGCCCAGAAGGCGTCTTCGTCCGGCCGCGCTTCGACCGCTACGTCGAGATCTCGCAGCAGATTCGCGCCATCTTCCGGCGCTATACGCACCTGGTGGAGCCCCTGTCCCTCGACGAGGCCTACCTCGACGTCACGAACAACGCGCTCGGCCTTTACGCGGTCGAAATCGCCAAGAGGATCCGTGCCGACATCGCCAACGAAACCCGCCTCACCGCCTCGGCCGGCGTCGCGCCGAATAAGATGCTGGCGAAGATCGCCTCGGATCTGAACAAGCCGAACGGCCTGGCCGTGATCCTGCCCGACCGGGTGCAGGAGTTCGTCAAAGCCTTGCCTTTGCGCCGGATTCACGGCATCGGCAAAGTCAGCGCCGCCAAACTCTCGGGCTTGGGCCTGGAGTTGTGCGCGGACGTCTCAGCTAAGTCGTTAGGAGAGATACAGAATGTGTTAGGTATTGGTTATGGTGAGTGGATCTACCGTAGAGCTCACGGCCTGGACGACCGGACGGTGGAAACCGACCGGGTCCGGAAGTCCTTCGGTGAGGAAAGCACTTACGCCAAGGACCTGATGACGTCGGACGATGTCCGCCGGGAACTGGCAGCCATCGCGAAGAGCCTCGCCGCGTCGCTGGTGGACGGCGCCGTCAAAGGGCGGACGATCCAGCTCAAAGCCCGCTACCCCGACTTCACGACCGTGACCCGCGCGATGACGGTCTCCGAGTACACCAACGACCACGGCGTGATCCTCGCCACGGCCCTGGCTCTGCTCGACAAGACGGACGCTTGTGCGCGTGGCGTTCGCCTCCTCGGCATCTCGCTCAGCAAGCTGGAAGGTGAAACGGCGGCCGAGTCGCGCGTGACGCGCGGTCCGCAGCAACGGACTCTCTTCGGCGACTGAGTCCCCTACCCTGCGCTCATTTGCTCGCGACCCCCGGTCGGTCATTTGCGCCCAATTTGCGGGAATTGCCAGGCGTCGACCTTCTTCAGCAGACCTGCTTTACCCAGCTCCTTTTCCAGGTCATGAGCGACGTCGCGGGTTTTTAGGCCGGCGTGGCGCACCTCGGGCCGGACGGGGTCGGCCTTCACCCAGATGACATCGAGCGTGATTCCCTTGCCGTTCAGGACCAGCAGGATCACTTCGCCTTCCTTTAGAGGGGCGAAGCCGACGATGCCGAGACCGACACGCGAAACGTCGACTCCGAGGCACCGCAACGGCTCCCGCGTTTCGGCGCGGAAAAGCAACTCCGACAGGTCGATCTGCAGCGGCGAACGCTGGTAGTG
>JAYVBB010000547.1:0-4249 GCA_043750715.1 Pseudomonadota bacterium
CGCGAGGCAGTTCCTCGGCCAGATGGAGAAGCCCAAGTTCGAGACCATCCGCGGTCTTTCCCCGACCATCTCGATCGAGCAGAAGGCGGCCAGCAAGAACCCTCGCTCGACCGTCGGCACGATCACCGAGATCTACGACTACCTGCGCGTCCTCTTCGCCCGCGTCGGCACCCAGTTCTGCCACAAGTGCGGCAAGAAAGTCGGCCGCGGCGACGCCGCCAGCATGGTCGCCCAGATCATGGAAATGCCGGAGTCCACCAAGATCCTGCTGCTGGCCCCGATCATGGAAAACCGCAAGGGCGAGCACAAGGAGATCTTCGAGCAGCTGAAGAAGGACGGCTACAGCCGCGTCCGGATCGACGGCGTCGTCCACGAGCTCGCCGACGTGCAGACGCTGGCCAAGCACAAAAAGCACAACATCGAGGTGGTCGTCGACCGCCTCGTGCTGAAGCGCAGCACGGAATTCCAGAAACGCCTGACCGACTCCGTCGAAGTCGCGCTGAAGAAGGGCAACGCCCACCTCATCGTCCACGTCGAGGGTAGGGAAGACGTCAAGATGAGCGAGGCCCGCTCCTGCTGCGGCTTCGCCTTCCCCGAGCTCGACCCGCCGCTCTTCTCGTTCAACGCGCCGCTCGGCATGTGCGGCGGCTGCAACGGCCTCGGCTCCGTGATGCTGATGGACGAAAGCAAAATCGTTCCCGACCCCACTCTCAGCATCCGCGAAGGCGCGGTCCTGCCGTGGAAGAACCTCTTCAGCGAAGGCGAGGAGCGCGACGGGGCCTGGGGCATCGAACGCCTGCGCGCCCTCGAAAAGAAATACGGAATCAACCTCGACACGCCTTGGGGCAAGATCCCGAAGAAGCACAAGGACATCCTGCTGCAGGGGACGGGTGAAAAGGAAATCACGGTGAAGTGGAAAGGACGCCGCTCGCAGGGCTCCTACACCTTCGCCTACGAAGGCCTCATGGCCGGCCTGATGCGCCGGTACCAGCAGACGCAGTCCGAGGAGATGAAGCTCTGGTACTCCCGCTTCATGTCGAACAAGCGCTGCAAGACGTGCGACGGCAAACGCCTGAAACCGGAAGTGCTGGCCGTCAAGGTCGGCAAGCTTTCGATCATGGAGCTGACCAACCAGACGATCGGTGACTGCTTCGCGTTCTTCGACGGCCTGAAGCTCGGAGGCAACGACGAGATCATCGCGAGGGAGCTGCTCAAAGAGATCAAGGCCCGGCTCGGATTTCTCGTCAACGTCGGCCTCGACTACCTGACACTCGACCGTAAAGGTCCGACGCTGTCGGGCGGCGAGGCCCAGAGGATCCGGCTGGCGTCCCAGATCGGCTCGGAGCTCACCGGCGTCCTTTACATCCTGGACGAGCCCTCGATCGGCCTCCACCAGCGGGACAACCAAAAACTCCTGAATACGCTGTGCCATCTCCGGGACATCGGCAACACGCTGATCGTCGTCGAGCACGATCAGGAAACGATCGAAGCCGCCGACTGGATCCTGGACATCGGTCCGGGCGCCGGTCACCTCGGCGGCCGCGTCGTCGCCTCGGGCACGCCGGACCAGATCCGCAAGGATCCGCTGTCTCTCACCGGCCGTTACCTCTCCGGCAAGGACTTCATTCCGTCGCCGACGACCCGTCGTCGCCCCGCGGCGGACGACAAAGGCTGGATCACCGTCAAGAACGCCCGGGAAAACAACCTGCGCCACGTCACCGCGCGCTTTCCGATCGGTTTGATGACGGGCGTCACCGGCGTTTCGGGCGCCGGCAAGTCGACGCTGATCAACCAGATCCTCTTCCCGGCCCTGACGAAAAAGCTCCACGAAACCGACATCGAAGTCGGCGCCCACGACTCCATCAAGGGCCTGGACCAGCTCGACAAGGTCATCAACATCGACCAGAAGCCGATCGGCCGAACGCCGCGGAGCAACCCGGCGACCTACACGAAGGCCTTCGACCAGATCCGCGACTTTTTCGCGATGCTGCCGGAATCCCGCGCCCGCGGCTACGAAAAGGGCCGCTTTTCCTTCAACGTCAAAGGCGGACGCTGCGAGACCTGCCAGGGCGACGGCTACCTCACGGTCGAGATGCACTTTCTCGCCGACGTGCTGGTGCCTTGCGAGACGTGCAAGGGCCGCCGCTTCAACGATTCGACGCTCGAGATCAAATACAAGGACTTCTCGATCGCCGACGTGCTCGACCTCTCCGTCGCGCAGGCGACCGACGTCTTCGCCAACCACCCGAAGATCCTGAAGGTGCTGAAGACGCTGACCGACGTCGGTCTGGGTTACGTAAAGCTGGGCCAACCCGCGACGACGCTCTCGGGCGGCGAAGCGCAGCGCATCAAGCTAGCCAAGGAGCTGGCGCGCACCGACACCGGCCGAACGCTCTACATCCTCGACGAGCCGACGACCGGCCTGCATTTCCACGACATCAAGAAGCTCCTCGAAGTGGTCCAACGCCTCGTCGACGCCGGCAACACGATCGTCGTCATCGAGCACAACCTGGACGTCATCAAGGCCTGTGACTGGCTGATCGACATGGGACCGGAAGGCGGCTTCCGCGGAGGGCAGATCATCGCCGAAGGCACGCCGGAGCAGGTGGCCAAGGTGAAAGCCAGCCACACCGGAATGTTCCTCGCCAAAGTGCTCGGCTCGACACCGTCCCGCTTGCTGAACGCCGCCAAAGCGTAAGGCGGCAACTCAGGTCAGACGCGCACGACCGGCTCGACGCGTCTGGCCCTAGTCGGGGGCGGCAGGCTGCGGCCAAACCGGAAGGCGTTGCCCGAAGCCGCCGCCATGCTGGCGCCGAGCAGGCGCTCGGTCGTGTCGCTGACGGTCGCGCTGGACCGGCGCAGCTGGTCGGCCGGCTTCGCTTCCAGAACTTCCTCTTCGATGAAGGCGGCGAACGCCTTGGTGCTTTGATGGTCTGCGGAAGTTTCGCCGTCGTTGCGTACGGCGACGGGTAAGGGCTGCACGAGATCGCGAAGGAGGGTGTCGAAAGGGTCGGTGTTCATGAGACGCTCCTTTTCAGGGATCCGCCTAAGAAGGTTGCACGGACCGTGCCGACGACCGGCGCTCTCGCCCGCGCGTTGACCCCATGCTAACGACGCGAACATTCCGACGCGGACGCAAGCCGTTGCCGGAGTAGGCAAGGGTTGCCTCGCCAGATTCACACTGCAGCCGAAAAGCGGCAGGTGCCATGGGAAAGCGACTACTGAACGCCGCAGAGGCCCAAGCCGGTGACCTGGGTCCCTTGGCGGTAGCTGCCCCAATAGATGCCATGCACGGCGTCGAAGTCGTCGACGATCAGCGCGTCGTCCCTGCCGTCGAGGGCTATGACGACGTTGCCGTCGTTCGACACGGTCGCCGGATGCGCCGCGTCGTCGTTGACGCCGTCGCCGGAGAACCTCACGACGCCCGTCGAGGCTTCGGAGTCGAGCGTCGCCGTCACGGAGAACCAGTGGTCGCCGCAAGTGACGGAGGTAAACGAAAGCCCGTCGGCGAGAGCCGGGGACGACAGCAAGGCCAGGGAGAGCAGGAGCGTGTTCTTCATGACGCGAGCATCTATCACGAGGGGGCGGTGGTCGCAAGCGGCAGCCAGACGGTGAACGTCGAGCCTTTGCCGGGGCCGGGGCTCGCCACGGAAATGCGGCCGCCGTGAGCCTCCACCAGATGCCGCGCGATCGCCAAACCGAGCCCTAAACCGCCGAATTTTCTGGTGCTGCTCGAGTCGGCTTGAAAAAAGCGGTCGAAGACGCTCGGGATCGTCGCCTCTTCGAGTCCCGCGCCGTTGTCGGCGAAGTCGACGCGCGCCATCGGGCCTTCGCGGCCCAGCGTCACCGCGACCTTGCCGCCCTTCGGAGTGAACTTCACGGCGTTGCCCAGGAGATTGGCGAAGACCTGCTCGAGGCGGACGCCGTCTCCGAGCAGCGTGCCGACCGACGAGGCGGTCGTGAACTCGACGTCGATGGTTTTGTACCGTGCCGCGTCGCGCGCCGCTTCGACGGCGCTGGTCAGCCGCTTCGCCAGGTCCACAGCGCGCTGGTCGAGCCGCAGCGCGCCGGCAACGATCCGGGTCGTGTCGAGCAGGTCTTCGACCATCTTGGCCTGGAGCTTCGAGTTTCTTTGGATGGTCTCGACCGCGATCTGGTAGTCGTCATCCGAGATGCCTCCCGGCTCGGCCAGCATCTCGGCCCAGCCGATGATGACGTTGAGCGGCGTGCGCAGCTCGTGCGAGACGGT
>JAYVBB010000548.1:0-7706 GCA_043750715.1 Pseudomonadota bacterium
TGGCGCGGAAGAAATCGATCGCCTGCTGCCGCGTCCAGCCCTGGGAGTGAATTCCCGTGTCGACGACCAGTCGAATCGCGCGCCACACTTCATAAGTCAGCTGCCCGAACTTCGCGTAAGGGTCTTTGTAAAAGCCCATCTCGGTGCCGAGCGACTCGGAATAAAGGCCCCAACCCTCGACAAAACCGGTGTAGCCCGTCTCCTGTCTAAAGCGCGGCACGTTTTCCATTTCCTGGGCGAGGGCGATCTGAAGATGATGTCCAGGTACGGCTTCGTGCAGCGTCAAGGCTTCCATTTCCCACTTCGGCCGGGACTTCAGGTCGTAGGTGTTAGCGAAAAACGTGCCCGGGCGCCCTGCCTGCAGCGACCCCTGGTTGTAGTAAGCCGTCGTTTGCGATTTCTCGGCATAGGAAGGTACCGGCTTGATTCCGTAAGGGAGACGCGGCAGTTTCCCGAACACTTTGATCAGTTCAGGATCGGCGCGCTTGGCGATGTCGCGGTAGCCAGCGAGGAGACTCTCCGCGTCTTTGTAGAAGAACTGCTCGTCGGTCCGAAGAAACTGCGTGAACGCGGCGAAGTCGCCTTTGAAGTCGAGGCTCTTGATGATCGCGTCCATTTCACCGCGGATTCGCTGCACTTCCGTCTGGCCTAGGGCGTGGATCTCGGCAGGCTTCAGCGCGGTCGTCGTCTCCTTGCGAACGCGGTAGGCATACCAGGCCGCACCGTCCGGAAGCGCAGACAACGCGATGGTTTCGGTCGTCTTCGGGAGATAGGTCTCGACAAAGAACTGCTTCAGTTTCCGAAACGCCGGCACGACCTTCGCGCGGTAGGCCTGTTCGGCCGCAGCTTTCAAAGCCGTTTGATCGGCTTGCAGGACCGAGGCCGGGAAATTTTTGAAAGCCTCGAGCATCGGGCTCTTCGTCGGATCGTCGACGATTTGCGCCTCGATCTGATCTGGGACGTCGCGTAGCGTTACTTTGGGAGGGGTGACGCCGCGTTTCAGTCCTTGAGCCATGAGGGCGATGGTCTGGTCAATGACCGTCGGCACGCCGTTCAGGCGAGAGATGATGTCCTTATAGTCAGACACCGTGGCGGCCGGTTGCATGCTTAAGACCTGGGCGATGTCTTGCTGCGGCCCGCCCATTTGGTTGATCGGCATGAGCTCGCTCGGGAACGCTTGTCCCGCGACGCGCTCCTCGGAGTCTTTGACCGCGAGATCGTAATTCAGTCGTTCTTTTTCCGAGAGTTTGGGGCGCGAAACAGCTTTGAGCTTAAGGAGGTACGCCTTAGCGTGAGCTTTCGCTTTGGTGATTCCCTCCGGCGAGGAGTCCGTCCAACGCCCGTTTTGTCCGGGTTCGCCGGCCCAGGTCGCCCACTCGGGGCTTTCGCGCATCAGCTCCTGCCACTCGCTGTCGAAGAGCTGCCGCAGTTGCTTGTCCGCCGAGGCGGGAGCTTTGCCGGCGCCAAGTAGAGTAAGAGCCAGGATCGGGATGAAAACGCTGCGCATGGGGCCTCCTGAGGAAGATTGCCCTGGGTTACTACCCGAGGCCAAGAAGGTCAAGGCGCAACGGTCACGAATCTCCTAGGAATTCAGGGTCTGACGGAAAGCGCTGAGGCGCGAAGCGGTCTTCTGCTTGCGATCTTTCTCGCTGTCGGCGCGCTTGGTGCGCGAAGCCTCGTCGTCGGTCCGGGCGTAGCTGTCTTTCGGGAGCTCCTGAAGAAAGCGCGAAGGCATCCGGGACTGCGTGCCGCCATAGCCCCCCTTGCGGTCGAGGCAATACGACAAAAACAGCTTTTGCTTGGCTCGCGTCAACGCGACGTAGAAAAGGCGGCGCTCTTCGCAGAGCGCGTTCGGGTCCGCGATCGAGTTCTTGTGGGGGAGCAGCTCTTCCTCGACTCCGACCACGAACACGGCCGGGAATTCGAGGCCTTTTGCGGCGTGAATCGTCATCAAAGAAACGTGGTTCTTCCCCTTCTCTTTTTCGTCGCGGCGGTCGTTATCCAGAGATAGCGAGTCCAAAATCGCCTGAAAATCGACGATTCCGGATTCTTCGAAGACTTCTTCGGCCAGAGTTGCGAGCCACTTAGGCAAGCTCCTGACGTTGGCGAGCTTTTTGTCGCGGATGTTCGGGTTGTCTGTCTTCGTCCGAATGTCGTTCTCGAGCCCGGTGTTTTTGAGGATCGCGAGCCCCAAGGCTTCGAAATCGGCCGGCGACGACAGCGGCAGCGCCGCGAGTTCGCGGATCATCGCCGCGAAATTGCCGACGGCGCCGTCGGCGAAGCCGTCGGCTTGCGTGACTTTGAACGGCGTCTGGTCGTTCAGGCGGGCAATCTCCTCGATTTTCTCGAGCGTCTTGAGGCCGATGCCGCGGTTCGGCGTGTTGATGACACGCCAGAGCGCCAGGCGGTCTTCCTGGTCGAGGATCAGGCGGACGTAAGAAACGAAGTCCTTCACCTCTTTGCGCTCGAAGAAGCTTTGGCCGCCGTACGTTTTGTAGTGGATCCGCGCCTCGCGCAGCGCCAGCTCGATGGCCTTCGCCTGGTTGTTGGCGCGGTAGAGGACGCCGATGTCCTGCGGCTGCAGGCCCTGGCCGAGCAGCGTGATGCACTTTTCCGCGACGTAACGGGCTTCGGCGCCGTCGTCCTCGCACGGCGAAAGAAGAATCGGCGTCTGGTCCTCGGAGGCGCTCCAAAGAGTCTTGTCTTTGCGGCGCGTGTTGTTCTTGATGACCTTGTTGGCGGCACCCAGGATGATGTTCGAGCAGCGGTAGTTCTGCTCCAGCTTGATGATCCGGGCCTTCGGGAACAGCTGCTCGAACTGCTCCAGCACCTCGTACATGGCGCCGCGCCAGCTGTAGATCGACTGGTCGTCGTCGCCAACGACGCAGACGTCGTGGACGTCGGAGGCCAGGAGCTCGAGGACGGCGAGCTGGGCGCCGTTGGTGTCCTGGTACTCGTCGACCATCAGGTATTTGAACTGGCTCCGCAGCCGCTGCCGCACCGAGTCGTCGGCCCGGAGCAGACGGACGGTGCGAAAAATGCAGTCGTCGAAGTCGATGACGCGGTTGAGCTTCAGCTGTCTTTCGTAGAGGTCGTAGACTTCCGCCAGGGCGGTGACGTCGTCCTTGATCACCTCGCGGCCCTTGCCTTGGCGGAGGTCGTCTGGCAGCAGCATGTGGTTTTTCGCCACCCCGATCAGGTAGTGCATGCGGTCGACCTGGTAGGTGCCTTGCCAGTTCTTTTCTTCGAGGCCTTTGCGGACGAGGTCGATCTGGTCGGAGGTGCCGGCCAGGCCGAAGCCCGGAGCGAGGGCGGCTTCCCGCGGGAATTTGCGGAGGATCGCGAGGCAAAAGCTATGGAAGGTGCCAAGCCAGCAGTCTTTGGCCCGGTCGCCGACCAGGTGCTTGACGCGCTCGGTCATTTCCTTCGCGGCCTTGTTCGTGAACGACAAAGCGACGATGGAAGCCGGCGGCACGCCCGTCTTCAGCATGTGGGCGATGCGATACGTGATGACGCGCGTCTTCCCTGTACCGGCCCCGGCCAGAATCATGATGGGGCCGTGAACTGAGGTGACTGCGTCGTATTGTTCGGGGTTTAAGCCTTGCGCGCTCACCCCCGGATCTTAGCTCACTGTGCCAGGAAATCGAGCAGAGTCTGCTTGTTGGTGGCGCTAATCGTCGAGGGAGCCTGCGGCATCTTCAGACCGTCGGTGGCGTTCAAGCGCGCTTTGGCGACGGAAGCTTTGAAAACCGACTCCTTGTCGACGTACTGGGTGCCACTGGCGCCGACGGAGTGACAAGTCGAGCCGGAGCAGCTCGCCTTCAGGATCGGGTTCACGGTGTCGGTGAAGCTGATTTTAGTGTCCGTTTCGCTGTCGTCGTCTTTCTTGTCGGAGCCGCAGGCCGCGAAGCCACCAGCGACAAGTGCTGCCACGCCGAGGATAAAAGCAGCCGACCGCGCGCCATTCGTCTTCATGCTCTGACTCCTTGAATGCCGAGAAAGAAGGATCCAGTCTACCCGGCCCGGCCCGCAATTGAAACCTAAGACACCGTGATCAAGGGTGAAACCCCGATTGGGAAGGGGTTTGCCGGCTTGTTGATATTCACGACCTATTCGAGTAATGTCGCGGACCTCGACCAAACCGGAGGATCCGATGAACCTGACGAACCTGCTTTTTCTTGCGACCGATGCCATGGCTCAAGCGGCGGAAGCCGCTCCCGCCAAAGGCCCTTCGCTGATCGAAACGCTGACGCTCCCGCTCGGCTTTCTCGTCATCATGTACTTCCTCATCATTCGCCCCCAGCAAAAAAAGGCGAAAGACCAAGCCAACCTGATGACCAACCTGAAGGCCGGCGACGAGGTCGTCACCACCGGCGGCATCATCGGCAAGATCCGCTCGGTGTCCGAGCAGTTCATCACGCTGGAAATCTCGCAAAACACGGCCGTGAAAGTGTTGAAGGCGAACATCACGGGTTTGAGCAAACAGCTCGTTCCCGCGCCCACCGGCAAAGAAGCGCCTGCGAAGGCTTAATCACCGGGTTTGGCCGAAAGGGCCATGTCCCTGGCCGCGGCCCCGCTCTTATGTCAGGCTTTTGACCGGTCTGATACTATGGAACTCTATCCCTGGAGTTCCTGAGCGGAGGCTTTGTGACCGGTAAGCTGCTGGCTACCCTATTGTGCCTCGTGAGTGCGCCGGCCTTCGCCGAAGAGTCGCGTCACATTCCGGACGAATACGAAACGACCAGCGGCCATGGCATCGCCATGAACAACGCCGGCTACGCCGCCAACGACGGCTACACCGCCGTTCGCGCCAATCCGGCGCTCCTCGCGACCCAGAAGGAATATACCGCTTCCGCCGGATTCCATTGGCCGGTGTCCGGTCGTGACTACTTCCAGGCGGGGATCGTCGACTCGAAGACGTCGTCCGTCGCCGCAGGCGTTTCCTACACGGGCTTCCAGGAGGACTACGCCTATCCGGACTCGGGCGGGCCCGGCAATTCGACCGTTTCAGCCTACGATTCGCCCGTCGTCCGCCGCGGCGTCGTCGGCGTCGCCCAGAATTTCGGTGCGCTTTCGTTCGGCATCGGCGCCACGTACGTCGAAGCGAATCCAATCATGCACTCGGAAGAGTGGCTCGAAGGCAAAGACCGGGTCAAAGGCACCGGCCTGAATTTCGGCGTCGCCGCCGGTCTCGGCAAAGGGCTCGCCGTCGGCGGCTCGGTGGAAAACGCCTCCAACCGCAAGATCGCCGACTACGCCCCGAAGACCTACCGCGCGGGCGTCGCCTACCAGCTTAGTCCCGTCATTTCGGGTTACCTCGACGCCCGGCAAAGGGACCGCGTCGCGGAGTTCGAGTCCGACCAAATCGTCTCGATCGGTGAACCCGTATCGGATTCGTCAGACATTTTGGACAATCCCGAGCGCATGGTGATCGGCTCGCTGGTCGCCCAGGTCCAGGAATTCCTGAGACTGGTTGGTTCTTATGGACAATCCGTGACGGATGAGCGCCGCTCGGTGGCTGGGGGAGCTGTGATAAGCAGCAAGAATTTTAGCCTTTCCTACACCCTCGCCCGGCCGTATATGAAGGAAAGCGCGACGCATCAAGCGGTTGCGCTAAGCATGCAGATGGCGATGTAGAACGTGATTCATCAAGTGCTCGAAAACGGCGTGGAAGTGGTGATCAAAGAGAACCACTTCGCACCGACCGTGGCGATCCAGTGCTGGGTCGGCGTCGGCTCTCTCAGTGAGGGCCCGAAGGAGCGCGGCATGGCGCACTTCATCGAGCACATGCTGTTCAAGGGTACGGACCGTCGCGCCGTCGGCGAGATCGCCGGCACGGTCGAGGCCTCGGGCGGGGAAATCAACGCCTACACGACCTTCGATCACACCGTCTTTCACCTGACGCTAGCCGCCCCGCACGCCGCGGTCGGCGTCGACCTCCTCTGCGACGCGTTCGCGAAAAGCCGCTTCGATCCCGAGGAATTCGAGAGAGAGCGGGAAGTCATCGTCGAAGAAATTCGGCGAGGCAACGACAGCCCGGGCGCCCGCGTCGGGCGCCGAGTTTTCGAGCTGGCATTTCTCGGCACGGAAGCCGGCCGCCCGATCATCGGCAGCGAGGAAAGCGTAAAATCGTTCAAGCGCGACGATCTCTACCATTTCTACCGGAAGTGGTACCAGCCCGAGAACCTGACGATCGTCATCGTCGGCGACGTCAAGGGTCAGGAAATGCTCGACCTCGTGCGGAAGGATTTCGGGGCGCTCGCCCGCGGCGGCTTGCCGGAGAAGAGCGACCTTCATCTTCAGCCGAAGCCGGCGCGCGCCGACTACCCGGAAATCTCGATCATCAAAGGCGACTTCCAACAGCCGCGCCTAGAGCTGGTGTTCCCCGCGCCACCGCTCGAGCACTTCGATTCCACCGCACTGGACCTCGCGGCTTTCGCGCTCGGCTCGGGCGAGATGAGCCGCTTCAACCGTCGCCTGCGCGACGGCGAAGGCATCATCACTTCCATCGGCGCCTCCGTGTATTCGCCGCTTTTCGGCGGACTCTTCGAAGTCAGCGCCCTGACGTCCGAGGACAAGCTCCTCGAGGCGACGGCGGGCCTCGCCCGCGAAGTGGCGCTGCTCCGGGGCGATGAGCCCGTCAACCTCGACGAGCTCCAGCGCGCCCAGGCGAATCTCAAGGCCGACCGTGTTTCCCGCGACGAAACCGTGGAAGGCCAGGCACGGACTCTGGGCTTCGGCCTCAGGACGCCGCAAAAACTCCTCTACGACGAGGTCTACACGACGCTCGTCAACGCGATGCCTCTCGTCGCGGTAGAAGGCGCGGTCAGCCGCTGGCTTCGGCCGGAACTGGCGACCCTCGTCCTGCTGGTCCCCGAATCGTCGACGATCTCGGAAGCGGATCTCCGTAAAGCATTCCGCGCCGGCTTGACGGACAAGCCCGCTGCCAAGGCCCATAAAAAGCCGAAAGCGGCAAAAGCCCTCCAGAAGTCCGGTGATGCGCAGGTCTTCCAACTGAAGCCGGGCGTCAAGCTCGTCTACCGCTTCAACCCCAACGTGCCTCTCTTCACGCTGACTGCGGCGACCGAAGGCGGCCTGCGCGCCGAAACGAAAGAAACCGCGGGGCTGGGCAACGCGATGTCCGGTCTCTTCGCCTCGGCGACCGAGAAGCACCACTACGAAGAACTGATCAGCCAGATCGAAGGCCGCGGCGCGAGCCTCGAAGGCTTCTCCGGCAAGGATTCACTCGGATTCCACATGCAGTGCCTGAGCGAGCACGCCAGCGGCCTGCTCGGGAATTTCCGCGACTGCCTCCTGCAGCCCAAGTTTCCCGCCGAGCAGTGGCACTCGCTGAAACGCGAGATCGAGCAGGCGATCGTCGCGCAAAAAGACTCGCCGTCTTCACTTTGCATCCGCCGCTTCCAGGAAACGATGTTCGGCGACCATCCCTACCGCTTCCCTTTGATGGGAACCGCGGAATCGGTGGAAACGTTCACGGAAGCCGGACTTCTGCGGAGTTTCAAGCACGTGCGCGACACCGGTCCCTGGGTGTTCGCGGTCGCGACGACGAAAAGCGCCGAAGAAGTGAAGGACATGCTCGCCAAGGCGTTTACGGGATTCGACCCGACCCCGTCCGAGCGCCGCTTCGAAAGCGACGGCATACGCAGGCATGCGGCACCGAGCCGGCAGGTGATCGACAAAGACCG
>JAYVBB010000549.1:0-5125 GCA_043750715.1 Pseudomonadota bacterium
GGTATTTAGTCTTTAGTTTTTAGGTTCCTAAAGCCCGCCTGGGTAAAGGCCGATAGACCTCATACGGAGGCCCTTTACCGATGGCGAATTTCGGAATCAAATATGCGGCGTTGATCGGCGGCGTGATGATGGGCTTCGTCAACTTCGTCGCGTGCGGCTCGCAGTTCTATCAGGTCTCGCTGAAGGACGATTCGAAAGGCCGCAGTCAGGAAGCCGTCGAAGGCTCCGACGATCCCGCTTCGGAAAACTTCGGCCTGCACTCGCCCGGCGGCTGGTCGAGTCTTCCCATTCATTTCAAGACGGGCATTACGCTCAACGTCGAGCAGCAAAAGGGCCTCGTCCGCGCGATGAACGTCTGGGAGATCGCGGTCGGCAAGAAACTCTTCGTGAACGACGGTCAACATCAGGGCGTGACCGGGGATTCCTTCGACGACCTCTACAGCTCGCTCGACGACGGCGTGAATGGCCATTATCTCGACGAAAACTGGGGTAAAACGGGCAAACCGTCGGTGGTTCTCGCGACGACCATCTGGGACAACGACCCGCGCAACACCAGCAAGATCACGACCGCCGACATTCGCTTCAACGCCAACTACTACACCATCGGCGACAGCATGACGGCGCGCTCGGTCGGTTCGAAGGAAGTGGTAGACATCCAGACGCTCGCGATGCACGAGCTGGGTCACCTGCTCGGCCTGACGCACATCAGCTCGGGCATCGATCCGCAATCGATCATGACGCCCTCTCTCTATATCGGTGAGGGACTAGCCAACCGCCACATTTCGCGCGGCGACATCGAGCGCATCCAAAAGATCTACGGCTGCGCCGCCGCCAACTGCGAGCCGGACCAGATCCTCGCGACCATCAACCGCATGGATTCGCAGGTCATCAAGCAGCCGAAGTCGGCGTCGATCGACACCGCCCACTGACGGCAATTGACCAGCTCGCGACGTGATATAACTATCCATATTAATTAGATAATTTACCGCAAATGTCAAATCTTTCAAGTCCTGGCGGCGGGCCACCGATAAGAAGCGCAATCCCCCGTCTATGAGGAAAATCACTTTGCGCTGGTCCCCCAAACTTCAGGGCGCCCTGATCGTTGCCTTCGGCATGATCGTGCTCGGCTATCTGCCGTCCTGTGCGGGCGGTAGCGGTGGTGGGTTCGCGGGTGCGGTCGGCAGCAGCAAAAAAGCCGACAAGAACGAAGACGACGGCGAAGAAGACAAAGAAGAAGACGAAGCGGATCCGCCGCAGGAAGTCGCCGGCGCTTTTCTGGCCTGCGCTTTCTTCGACAACGAGAAATACGTCGTCGGCCAGCTTCAAAACAATCCCAACGCCGAGCTCGAAATCGGCTGCGGCGCCTTCCGCAAAGAAGCCGACGGCCAAGCGTACCTGACGCAGGTCAGTAAACTCGACGTCTTCGTCGAGTTGTTGACGCCCACGAACGGTCTCAGACCGCTGGTCTTCACCCGCCTGAAAATGGGGTCGACTCTGCACATTTCCACCAAAATCCCCGCGGCCGACGTCGCCGGAGCTGTGCAGGTCCGCTACGCGAACAAGCAGGGCCAGGAGCTCGCTCTCCGCAAGTCGATTCCGACGGTCAAGTACTTCAACGTCCGTAACGAGTTCGCGATCACAGAGTACAACAAGGTCGAAGGCTTCAACCTGCAAGACAACGGCGTGACGAACGTCAAGGTCGCGTCCGAGACGCCGAAGGACCAGCACGGCGAGTGGTGGCAGGCCGTCGTCGCCGCCCTCGTCCAATACTTCGGCCAAGAGCAGGTGCAGGAACCGGACCCGTATGCGAACGGCGCCTATGCGTACTACCCTGCCGACAACGGCAACTACAAGGCGTACAAAAAAGAGAACGACACGTTCTACGACAACAGCAGCGGTTACAACGACAGCAACTACAGCGGCGGCTACAGCAATAGCGGCAGCGGCGGCGGCAAAAAAGGTACGTCCGGTGGCTCGACCAGCGGCGGCACCACGGGTGGTACGAGCGGAGGCGCCGATACGAGCGGCACCACTGGTGGCATGACCGGCGGTTCGACTGGCGGCACGACCGACTTCGGCGGAACCACGGGTGGCACGACCGGCGGAACCACGGGTGGCACGACTGGCGGAACCACGGGCGGCGGCGCCGGCACCTGAACAGATCAGCCGTTAGTCAAACGTTCGATCAGCTTTTCCGCCTCGGCGAGAACCAACGGTTCCTTGTCGAGGCGTTTCGATCCGGCCTGAGCACGATCGGGACGACCGCCCCCGCGGCCTTCCGCCAGCACGCTCAGCTCTTTGATCAGGTCGCCCGCCTTCACCTTCGCCCGGGCGTCGGGGCCGACGGCCGCGAGCAAGGACAAGGTGTCGCCTTCGACCTGCGTCAGGAACGCGACTCCGTTGCCGAGTTTTCCGGCGAGAGTGTCGAGAAGCACGCCGTGCGTCGACTTGGGGAATTGCGTCGCGTCGATCTTGGTGATGAGGTTCTTCGCGCCGGACTTGCTGGTCTTGGCTTTGGCCAGGAGTGAGTCCACCTTGGCGGTGACGTTTTCCTGCTCGAGAGCCGCGACGCGTTTGGACGTCGCCGCCGCCGATTCCGTGAATTTGGTGAAGCGGTCCAGGACTTCTCCAGGCGTCGTCTTCAGCACTTTGGAAAGGGCCGAAAGCGTTTCGCCTTGCATGCGCACGAGTTCGAGCGCTCCCATGCCGGTGACCGCTTCGATGCGCCGGACGCCGGACGCGATCGAGCTTTCGGAGGTGACGCGGAAGAGCCCGATCTGACCGGTGGCGCGTGCGTGCGTGCCGCCGCAGAGCTCGTAGCTGAAGCCTCCCATCTTGATGGTGCGGACGCGGTCGCCGTACTTCTCTCCGAAGAGAGCCGCGGCGCCTTCTTTCTTCGCTTCGTCGAGGCCTTTTTCGGCGCTCGCGACGGGCAAGTCCTGCAGCACCTGCTCGTTGATCAGCGTTTCGATCTTCGTGAGCTCGTCCTGGCTCACTCCCTTCGGATGCGTGAAATCGAAGCGGAGGCCTTCCGGAGCCACACGTGAGCCCTGCTGGGCGACGTGGGTTCCGAGCACTTGGCGGAGCGCCGCGTGCAAAAGGTGGGTCGCCGAGTGATTGCGCACGGTCGCCATCCGAGCCGACTCGTCGACGGTCGCCGTCAGCGTCTTCAGGTTTTCTTTTTTGATCAGTCCCGAAATCAGCGAGCACTTGTGCAGCGTCATTTCGAGGACTTTGACCGTGTCGGTGACCCGGAGCTCGATGTCCTTGCCCTTGAGCGTGCCGACGTCCCCGACCTGGCCGCCGGATTCGGCGTAGAAGGGTGACTGGTCGAGGCAAACCAGGAGGTCGTCGCCGACTTCCCGGTAGCGCAGGACGTTCGCTTCGGCGGCGAGCGAGTCATAGCCGAGGAACTTGGTCGCGACGCTGGGCGCAAGGATCGTCCAGCCTTCGTCGGAGTTGATCGAGGCGTCGAACTTGGCGGCGCTCCGGGCGCGTTCCCGCTGCTCTTTCATCGCGTCCTGGAAACCCGCCTGGTCGATCTTCAGGCCCGCTTCTTCCGCGAGCACGGCGGTCAGGTCCATCGGGAAGCCATAGGTGTCGTAGAGCGAGAAGACTTCCGCTCCGGCGATTTCCGTCTTGTTCTTTGCCTTGGTGTCGGCGGAGATTTTCGCGAACCGGGCCATGCCGTCCTTCAGAGTCCGCATGAAGCGATCCTCTTCGGCTTGGATGACCTGGCTGATGTAGTCCTGGCGCTGGGCCAGCTCGGGAAACGTCTGTCCCATCACTTCGACGAGCGTCGGCACGAGCTGGTACATGAACGGGTCTTTGAAGTTCAGCTCCTGGCTGAACCGGCTGGCGCGGCGCAAAATCCGGCGCAGCACGTAGCCTCTGCCTTCGTTGCCCGGCGTGGCGCCGTCGGCGATGGCGAACGCGAGCGCGCGCACGTGGTCGGCGATGACGCGGTGCGGCGTGCCCTTGGGGCCCTGGTCGTAGGGCACTTTCGACATTTCCGCGATCTTGTCGATCAGGGGACGGAAGAGGTCGGTTTCGTAGTTGGAGCCCGAGCCCTGGATCACCGAGCAGATGCGCTCGAAGCCCATGCCGGTATCGACGTGCTTTGCCTTGAGCGGTTTGAGGTCGCCGTTCGAGACGCGCTCGTACTGCATGAAGACGTTGTTCCAGATCTCGATGTAGCGGAAGTTCGCCCCGTTGACCCCTAAGGCGGGGTCGGCGAAGGTGGCTTCCTGGGTCGCCGGATCGCCCATGTCGAAGTGGATCTCGGTGCACGGTCCGCACGGGCCGACCTCGCCCATTTCCCAGAAGTTGGATTTGGCTCCGAACCGCATCACCCGCTTCGGGTCGATGTCGGTCATAGTCTTCCAGATCTGGTCGGCTTCGTCGTCGTCCTGGAAGATGGTCACGAAGAGGCGGTCTTTCGGGATCTTCCAGACTTCCGTCAGCAGTTGCCAGGACCAGGTGATCGCTTCCTTTTTGTAGTAGTCGCCGAAGCTCCAGTTGCCGAGCATCTCGAAGAAGGTGTGGTGCGTCGTGTCGCGTCCGACCTCGTCGAGGTCGTTGTGCTTGCCGGAAACCCGGAGGCACTTCTGCGAGTTGACGGCGCGCTTCAGCCCGGCGCGGTTGTCGCCCAGGAACAAAGCCTTGAACTGGTTCATGCCCGAGTTGATGAACAGCAGCGTCGGGTCGTCATGGGGAACGACGGGCGAGCTCTTCACGAACTGGTGGTCGCGAGCCTTGAAAAAATCGATGAAAGACTGCCGGATTTCGGCACCCCCCATGTAAGGGATGCCCCACTTGCCGCCGCTCTTGTTCATGTCCTGATTACTCGACTTTCAGGAGCTCGATCTCGAAGACGAGGGTCGAATTGGGCGGGATGACTCCGCCGACGCTCCGGTTGCCGTACGCTAGGTGCGGCGGGATGATGAGCTTACGGGCGCCGCCTTCTTTCATGCCTTTGACGCCTTGGTCCCAGCCTGCGATGACCATGCCGGAGCCGAGGACGAAGGAGAAGGGCTGCCCGTGATCTTTGGTGCTGTCGAACTTGGTGCCGTCGGTGAGAGTGCCGGTGTAGTTGACCGTCACCTTCTTTCCGTCGGTCGCTTCC
>JAYVBB010000550.1:0-1844 GCA_043750715.1 Pseudomonadota bacterium
GCCATAACGCCGTGATGATGCAGATCCCGATCGGCCTGGAAAACGACCACGACGGCGAAATCGACCTGGTCAAAATGCGGGCGTACTACTTCGAAGGCGAAAAAGGCGAGAAGATCGTCGAAAAGGACATCCCGGCCGAATACCTGGAGAAGGCGAAAGAATACCGCGGCATCCTCCTCGACAAGATCTCCATGTTCAGCGACGAGATGGTCGAGCTCATGCTCGAAGACAAAGAAGTCCCCGAAGAATTGCTGCACCGGACGATCCGTCTTGCTTGCATCAAGCGCGAGCTGACGCCGGTGTTCATGGGCTCCGCCTACAAAAACCGCGGCGTTCAGCTGCTTCTCGACGCGGTCGCGCGCTATCTGCCGAATCCGACGGAAGTGCCGAACTACGGGACCGACCTCAAGACGAACGAGAAGGTCGAGATTCCGTCGGACGTGGATAAACCGCTCATCGCCATGGCGTTCAAAATCACGGACGACCAATACGGGCAGCTGACGTACACCCGGATCTACTCGGGCACCTTGAAAACGGGCGATACGGCATACAACCCGCGGATGAAGAAATCGCAGCGGATCGGCCGTCTCGTGCGCATGCACGCCGCGGAAAAGGAAGCGATCACCGAAGCGTCGGCCGGCGACATCATCGCGATGGTCGGGGTCGAATGCGCTTCCGGTGACACGTATTGCGACGAAGACATCAACATCGCGATGGAAAACATCTTCGTCCCGGACGCCGTGATCGGGCTGGCGATCAAGCCGGAAAAACAGGACGACCTGGTGAAGGTGTCGAAGGCACTCAACCGGTTCATGAAGGAAGACCCGACGTTCCGCGTCTTCGTCGACCCCGAGTCGAACGAGACCATCATCCGCGGCATGGGCGAGCTCCACTTGGAGATTTACGTCGAGCGCATCAAGCGTGAATACAAGGCGAACGTCATCGTCGGCGCCCCGAAGGTCAACTACCGCGAAGCTCCGACGCTCGAAGCGCACTTCGACTACAAGCACAAGAAGCAGACTGGCGGTACGGGCCAGTACGCGCACGTCGTCGGCCGCCTCGTGCCGCTTCCGGATGACGCGACGGAAACGTTCATTTTCGACAACCAGATCGTCGGTGGCGTGATTCCCAAGGAATTCATCCCGGGCTGCGAGAAGGGCTTCGAAGAGTCCGTCGCCAAGGGTCCGCTGGGCGGCTTCCAAGTGATTCGCACCTCGATCATCCTCGAAGACGGCGGCTTCCACGCCGTCGACTCCTCGGAGATGGCGTTCAAGATCGCGGCCCGCATGGCCTTCAAAGAAGCATTCATGGGTTCTAAGCCGGTTCTTCTGGAGCCGATCATGCGCGTCGAAGTCGAAACGCCGACGGACTTCCAAGGTACAGTGCAGGGTGACCTTTCGTCCCGCCGCGGCGTCCTCCAGGGCTCCGACATGCGTGACAACTATGCCGTCATCATTTCGGAAGTGCCGCTGTCCGAAATGTTCGGCTACTCGACCGACCTGCGCTCCGCGACCCAAGGCAAAGCGACGTTCTCCATGGAGTTCTCGAAGTACCGCCCGGTTCCGCATTCGATCCAGGAGCAGATCGTCTCGAAGCACCGCGACGAGCAAGCCAAAGGATCCAAGTCTTAGGTTCCCCCGCAAGCAACCGAAACCGCCCGGCGTCTCCGCTGGGCGGTTTTTGCCTATCTAAAGGTTTTTGCTGACACTCCGAAGCGAGGGTCATGCAAGACAACTCTTCCAATTCGCCTGCTCCGAAGCCGCCCCGTAACGGGCTGAGGCTCGTCCACGGCGGCGTCGAGACGGCGCCCGAAGCGACGGCCGTCGACGCGGAAAAACCGCGCC
>JAYVBB010000551.1:0-6316 GCA_043750715.1 Pseudomonadota bacterium
ACGCCGTCGGTACCCGCCATCAGGAGGTCGAGGTGGTCGAGGGGGACGGGGCGTGGCCTATTTCGAGCTCGGGAGAGACCCAGAGGGGGCCCGAGGCCAGGGGCAGGTGCAGCGCCCCTTCCCGGGTCATAGTAAAGAAGCCCGAACCGCCGGCGTTGAACAGCTCGACGGAGCCGTCCCGGGCCAGCGACACGGCCATCGCGGTGGTAGTGAGCTGGCGCTCGAAGAGGGCGAGCAGGCGCCGGTTGAGAAAGCGCAGCGTGTCGGCGACCTCCATGCGGCGGTTCTCCGCTTCGCGTAGGAAGCTGACGATGGCCGCGACTCCCAGGGCTGCCTGCGCTCCGCGTCCCGCGACGTCGCCGAAGAGGATGCGGCGCTCGCCGCCGACGTCGTAGACGTACATCCAGTCGCCGCCGAGCGCGTCGGAAGGCCGGAAGTCGAAGCGGTAGTGGAATTCGTGAAACGTGCCGCTCAGCTCTTTCGGAAGCAGCAACTCGCGCACCGAGCGGCCGAGCTCCAGCCGCGTCTCGGCCTGGCTCGCGGCCTCGCCCCCGGCCGTCGTGCGTTCGGTCAGGTCGCGCAGGTAGTTGCGGTGGAAGATGACGAGGTCGGCAAAGAGAAAAAACGCCAGGACGGAAGCGAAAGCGGCGTCGAGCAAGGGCGTACGCAGCTGCTGGCCGAGCGGCGTCAGGCGCCCAGCGACGAAGTAGAAAATGGCCCCGGCAAGGCAGGCGACGATCATCAGCGCCACGTATTTCTGGCGTTTCGGGGGTAGCGGTTTCAGGGATAGTGCGCCGTGCACCGCGGAGAAACCCAGCAGGGCCGTAGCCAGGTAAGCTTGCACTTCCCCGCCGAGACGCAAGCTCAGGAACAGATCCAGTGGCATCACCGCGCCGGCGAAGCCGAAGACGAGAACGCCGACGACGAACACGCCTTCCATCCGTTGCGCCACGACTTTCAGGCGGAAGAACGCGAACAGGAACGAGCCGAACGCGAGGATCAGGGCGAGGTAGCTCGTACCGACGGCAACGATCTCCAACTTGGCGGGGGGCGTCGACGGCTCCAGCATCGTGCCGAACGAAAGCAGTGACGAGACGACGACCATCCACGCGACGTCGGGGTAGCGAATGCCGAACAGCCAGACTAAACCGAAAGTCAGCATCAACGCTTCGGAGACGCCGAGGCGAAACGCCGGATTGAGCCCCGCACCAATCAAGGCGGCGTGCACGAGCATGGCGACGCTGGCGATCAGACAGACCACCGGCGCCCACTGCGATAGCTTCAGGCGTTTCATGAGGTAGAGTTCGGCAGAACGCCCGGGAAACTCGAAGCGCGACCGCGAAGTCAGCGCTTAGGCCCTGTAATTCTTGAATAAATCCAGGAGGCTCTTACGATTGAGCTTGAGCATTTGCTCCTGGTAGCTGTGCATTACGTCGATGAATTCACGGCCTGGGACGCGAAGCAGCTGGGCCAGGCGCGGCAGCGAATCGATTGGGGGCAGCGACACGCCGCGCTCCCAGTTGCTGATGAACTGTGCCGTCGAGTACTGCAGGTGATGCGCCACGTCCCACTGCGTCAAACTCGCTTTGATGCGTTTGTCCCGCAGGAATTTCCCTACGGTCTTGCGGCGCAATTCATTTTCTTTTTCGACGGTCATCGCTACCTTTTTAGTCAATACTAAGTTAAGTCGACGATCAGGCTTAACACGGCGATGGGAAGCGCGCAGCTCAACTTTGCGGTGCAGAAGAAGAGTTTTTATAGCTCATTTCAGCTATTTGAGCCTTTTGCTTGCGATTTCATCGACATGAACTGGCGCGTACGCACAAGACGTCGCTGCTCACGCGTTAGGCACGATCACGATCGGGCGTTTTTGAGCCAGCATCTGGCGGAACGGCAGCCGACCGATGAAAAAAGGCCGGGTGTGGTAAGCCTGATGCCGCCCGAAAATCAACAGATCCGGGTCGACGCTCGCGGTCAGTGCCCCGATCTGCTCGTTGACCTCGCCCGTCAGGACCTCCGTCACGACCTGGCCTCCCGCGGCGTCGAGGTAATCCCGATGCGGTTGAGCTCTCGCTTCGAGCTTTTCTTTCAAGCGCGAAATCAAGGCATCGTAGACATCCTCGCTCGACGCGACGGCGTTGAGGGGAGTGTGCGCGGTCGCCGCGGCGGTGCTCAACCCCGCCTTCAACGTGTCGAAGGTCAGGCCGTTGACGTGGACGTGGTGCACTTCGGATTTGTCCATTGCTGCGGCCAGGCCGTACCCAAACGCGACGGCTGCCTCCGCTTCGGGTCCGAGATCGTCGGCCAGCAGAAAGCGCGCCGGATCGTGCAGAAAGTGCGTCGGCGTGTTTCCATCCATGACGCACACCGGACAGGGAGAGGACACCATCAACGACATCGCGGTCGAAAACCCGCGGGGTAAAAAGCGGAGGTTGCCGTAGTCGGCTCCGACCAGCACCAGCGCCGCGCCGACGTCGGCGGCGACCTTCGCAAGCTCGACGGCGGGTTTGCCGGAGCGGATCTCGATCCGCACGCCGGTTTCGAGTCCGAGCGCCTGAATGATTTCCTCGAAGCGTCCCGCCGCTTGATCGCGCGAGCTGGCTTCCACCGCTTGGGTGACGTTCCAAAGAGGATCGTCGTCGCCGCCAAACGCGCGCGAAGTCGGCAGCTCCGCCCAAGGCTCGACGATGTGAGCCAGACAGAGCTTTTTCCCGGTCTTTCGGCAAAGCTCCGCCGCGGCGTGGGACAAGCTCATGGTATGGCGATCGAAGGCGACCGCCACGACGACGTATTGGTGCTGGTCCATGAAGGATTGTTTCACGGCGCGGTCTCCTGGTTTTTTGCCAATTCCTCACCACCCATGAGACGAGCAAGACTGATGCCAGGACGGACGGTAGCGGTGAATGCTCTTGGCCCTGATCTTGCTTTGCTACACGAACGATCAAGGAGGACGAGTATGAATCCCACGGTGTCCGAAGCCGGAGAAATCCTTGTAGCGGTAAAGTTCGATGCCGCAACCGAAGCCCTGGTCGACCTGGCGCAGCGCCTGGCGGACACGTCAGGGCAGAGGCTGCGCCTCGTGCACGTGCTGTCGCGCGAATTGCCGCTGCATTTACCGGATCGTGAGATTGGCATGAGTCTCGAGCTCATGCCGGAATCGCACATGGATGGCACCGAAAACCTAACCGGGCGTCTCGAATCGGCGCATCGCCGCCTCGCCGACCTTGCGAGTCGCAAGCTGAAAGGCCTCGTACGCTTCGGAACCGAGGTTCTGATCGGCGAATTTCCCGATGCGCTGACGGAGTACTCCGTCGCACGTGCGGCGACGCTAGTCATCACTGGGGCGACCAGGACGCAGCCCGGGCTGCTCAAGTCGCGGCTTCGCCGCACGTGCCGCCTGATGGCCAAGACCGACGTCCCCGTGCTCGTGGTGCCTGAGTCCCGGAAAGCGTCGCATGCGTCGGACGGCCTGACTCGCTTTCTCATCGCGGACGACCTCTCGCCATCGGCTCTGCCAGCGATCAAAGTCGTCGAGGGTCTCGTCAATCTGGGCATTCGCGGCGACGTCCTGCACCTGCACGTGGCGCCGACGCCGACGCCAGGTCAAGCAGGAAGCCATGATCGGTCCTGGGAGATCTGGCCCGGCATTTCGGTCGAGGACCGTCTTTACAACGATCACCACGAATACCTGCTCGATCGGCTGCACTCGCGCGCCGACGGCCTGCGCCAGAAACTCAAGGCGCGACGGGGACGCTACGCCGCGGAGCTGTGGCAAGGCAACGTCCGCGAAGAGATCTCCCGCGCCACCTCGATTCATCAGCCTGATCTGACGGTATTCGGACGTCACCATTTCCTGAAACGCCAACCCTTCGCGCTCGGGCAGATGTCGTTCGCGTCGATGCTCGGCCTCGACAGCGCCGTCCTCGTGGCCCCACCCGAGTCCGCTGCTTTGTAAATCCCCTGAAGTAGAAAGCCACCCGGCGATCGTCGAGTGGCTTTCCTTGTGCGCGAGAGACAGTACCTTCATAGTCGGGGATCTGACCCCAGGATCTTACGCCCGGCTAACGCGCGCTTCGGAACTGATGCCCGAAGCAAATGCGACGCTCCTAGTCACCCTTGCAGTGATGCCGACGTCGCGAGGGCGTCTCTTCCGCTGCAATCCGAATGCCAGAGTCATCGCGCGCTTCCTCATACGCGCCGCGCCGCTTCGAGGCGACGCCGCGCTTTCTCGAAATTGATTACATAAGCCGCGTCGACGCTCTCCTCCTCGTCGACGAACGCCTCGGTATCGACGGACACGGGCGGTTGCTCGCCGAGGAAACGAAACGTCGTGCGTTGCTTGTGCGATTTGATCCGTTCTTTTTGCCGGCGCAACCGGCCGTTCAGTTTCGCTTCTAATCTATCGACGCATGAGTACATGCTGGTGTCGTCTTTTGCATCCACCTGAACCGAAAAGCCACCACCGGCCAAGACGTGGCAGCGCGCCTTATGGACTCCTCCATCCACGGTAAACATCACGTATGCTTCAATTGGCTGACTGACGTACTTCTCGATCGTCGTCGCCAGCTTTTTTTCGGCGTACGCGTAAAGGGGAAGGGACGTTTCCATATGCTTGAAATACGCACGGAAATCCATGACAGCCTCCTAAAATGACAAACTGATTGCTTGATTGGCCCAAAGGCCAGTGCAAGCAAGACCAGGGCCAAGGAGACTCATGAAAAAATCTTATGTTCCCGCATTCAGACGGCCGAGCGATCACCGAGAAATCCAGCGAACAGCTGACTCATGTCTTCTTTGTCGGTCAGAGTCAAACCGCAGCGAAGGTCCTTCGCTCCCGCGGGGTCGCACCAGGCGACCTCGAGCACGAACTCGCGTTTCAACGTGATGAAACGCACACGGGTTCCGGGCTCGATTGCTTCTTTCACCAAGACGCAGAGACCGTCCGCGGACAGATCGTGCAGACGGCAGGGAATGCTTTTCTTGTCGGAGTCGCGCACGACGTTCAAAGGCATCGCGTGATCCGGACGCTTGCGTCCTTCTTCGCGGCGCTCTTTCCCCCAGGGCAGCACCTTCGACATGACGGAACTCCTATCGGCCGGCTCCGAGTGCTCAGGCTTTCAACGCTTCGGCGGGGCGGGCGCCGCGCTTGACGCTTAATTATTTACGCCATGAAATCAGCATATTAAAGAGATTAGGCGCGCCTCGCGGGGCGTCTCCAGGGAGGACTCTAGCCACTCGCGCGCGTCTTCGAAGCCGAGAATCATTGGCGCTTTCGCTGGCACGGAACGTGAAAAAGAACGTTCACCTGTGGGATGAAAAACGCCTCGAACTCGTGGCACCGAAGGGCTGATTACGCCCCCTTATCAGTCATTCGGTGCCTCGTGTGTAAGAATCCCCGGTGGGCGACCACCGGGGATTCATCGCATTTGTCAGTAGTAGTGGTAGTACGACGCGACCGCGCTGAAGATCCGGTCGCGCAGGTCCGCCGCAAGGCGAAGTTCCGACGAACGGTTCGGCATCCAAGACGAAGCGAATTCACCCCGCCCGATCGTTTCGGCGTAGCCGCCAAGGCCGAATCGGCGCGTGGCGCTGGAGTCGATCTTCAACTTGAGGTCGTAGGCGATCGGCCAAAGGACTCCGGCATTGAAAATCCCGCCGGCAAAAACCCGCGTTACTTCCTCTCCGGAAAATCCGACTTCCGCTTTGGAGAGGCCGTAAGCAGTCGCCCTGCCCCAGCGCGACACCACGCCGATGCCGCCGCGCATGTGTTCTTCGTAGCAACCGAGCGTCACCCGGTCGCAGACGCCGAGGTTTTCCATGCCTACGGCGAATCCCCAGGCGAAGGGCTTCGTGATCGCTTCGACGTGGGGAATCGAAAGGATGGTCAGCGGGTCGTAGTGTTCGACGTAGCCCGTTCCAGTCTTCGGCAGATACCGCACGACGGTATCCCAAAACGTGATCTCGAGGCCCGGCGCGTAACCGAAATCGGGCGACGCCAGGTCATGGAGTGCGGGCCGCCACTCGGCTTGCAGCATCCCCTGCCCGTCGTTCCCGGAAGCGACGTAACCCGCGCCGATGCCGACCCGCGTGGTACCGGCGACGAGATGCGGCGCTTCAACGGCCGGCAGCACAGGGTCCGCCGGCATGCGCGGCTCGCGCAGCTTGGCGCGCCGGGCGAGCAGAGTCTGACGCAACGCTTTGTGCTTCACGGCTTCCGCGGAGCCCGCGAGGCGCTCGTCGAAGTCGATGAACTCCACCGTGGCGTCGACGACGTGGACCTGTTGCAGCGGCGGAATCAGGTCGAGCATGACTGCCG
>JAYVBB010000552.1:0-9971 GCA_043750715.1 Pseudomonadota bacterium
TCGGAGAAGAGCTCCGCTCCAAATGCTCCGGCAGATTTAATATCGGCGTGAAATAGTCCTGATAAAAACCGTGGCGCTAGCTTCGACGTTCTATGGAGCGACCTCGCGGTAGCAATCGTCTTTATATAGAGCTCGCGGTAGGTTCCGTCACCTTCGCCGCTATGTGCGCCCTCTTGAAAATACCAAAGGTCGTCGCACAGCCTCGCCATGCTAATATGCCCTTCAATTCTGGAGCTCCCATGAAGGGCAACTATTCGGTGATATAGCAGAGGATTTTCGGCCATCTTTCCGGGCGGCAGGTATCCCGCTGCTTTCTCACCATAGATTTTTCGCCTCTTCCCTTTAAGTAGGCCTGACTCAGTAAAGAGATTCACCAGCTCATCTATCTGAGTATGGTGGAACCCGTTTTCAATTCTAAAATTTCGAAGAACGACAGTCCATGCGCCCAACGACTCCGAATCATCTAAGGCATCAATTCGAAGGCCGATCTTTGCGCCGTCTGTCCAGACTATTGTGGCGGTCAAATTTAAGTCACTCAGAAGAACATGGGTGCCGGCCATCACCCACGCGACACCTTCAGTCGTAGGAACGGTGCACTGAAATCCCGTAAGAGAAACGTTTGTGACAGTGCAGTGAAGCGGTTCGCCCAGATTGTCGTCACCGGGTCGAAGAATAAAGCCGATTTGGCTCATTGGATGACGTTGAATCGCCCGGAATAGACCCGCCCCAGACACATCATCTTTGGCATTTTTAGGACCGAGCAACACCTTCGAACGGCCGGAAATAGTTTCGAACTCTTTGACCTGCAAATTTGCGCTAAATATGTCCCTGGCGAGAGTGTCGCCCCGGATTAAAAGCTTAACGTCTTCTCCTCGAATCAAAATTCCTTCGGTGGAATTGAGAATAAGCGCAATCGAATTCTGGCTCATATCAATTGGGGTCGCCATAAAGACACTATTGCTGGTGAAAATCTCTGCATACTCAACCTCTGGACCGAACTTTCGCCGTTTCAATTTCCTAAGGTCAGCGATCCTTATCTCCCTTGGAAGTAGGCAAGCTCCTTCGCTGTTCAAAATTTCAAGGTCGAAAGCTAGTCTCTGGCCGGCAAACAGTGCCGACGCCGAATAGTTACCCGGATGAAGCTTGCTGTCTTTTACCGCAAGCGTCGAATTCTCGAACGGTACTTTGAAGTCGCTGGAAATTCTGGCCATCACAAAGTTCGAGGAACCCCGTGGCGCCAGAATAAGGAGAACACCTGCCGCATCTATTTCACCAAGCAGACCAACGATTAAACGTTGCTTCGTTATCGTTCGCTCGGCCTTCGGATGTTTGACGTAGACCTCACGCGACATAGGCATCCTCCGCCAATACTGGCCCGCGGAGGAAAGCGTACTGGATAGACAATTTTCCCGGGACTGCGTCGGTCAATTCAACGAACCCAAATTCGAGCGCGGACTGGCTGGTCAGGTTTGGCAGATGACCGACCGCAACCGTGGAAATAGCAAGCATAGCAGGGCGATCTCGGACACGAAGCGTCTTCATTTGACCTTCCATCTTACAAACCTCATCAATTCCGCTACCAATGACGTCAATCTGTCCAAATGTCTGAGTACCGACAAGGCCAAGAAAATAGCTTCCGTAGTGGAGTATTGCCCTGGAACCTTTGCATCCAATCGACTTTGCGACTTCGTCAGAATAGCTAACAACATCACACAAGTTGTCTAAAAGGTTAGAGTTGTCCGCAATCGAGACGTTCGTCCCGTCCCATGTAACGATCACTGCATCTCCAATTGTTTTCCGGATCAATCCCCCGAGGATTTCCTGGCACCTGCGATTGACTGCGTCATAGAATTGCCCGTACGCCCTCGCCTTTATTTCGGTGTCCTCCGACAGATCCGAACTCCCAGCTAGATCGAACAAAAGTAAAAAAGACGTTCGAGGGCTTCCGATTGTTGTCGGTAGATCCTGATTTTTCGCAGCGTCAAGAATTTTCTCCCGGACTTCATCGTCGCCAATAAGTCGGCTCGCAAGCTGTCCCAAAGCCAACACGGAAGTTTTCTGCGACATGACTTCGACTGCTGCTACAAACAGCGCTTCCGTAGCCTCAAGCACAGAGACCATAGCTGGGTCTGCTGCGCCCTGCTTTTTGGAGCTCATTAATGTAATCACAAATGACCGTTGTAGAGTCTTGAGCGGCACCGCTAAGACACTCATGGTCTGCATCGCCGCCATAATTTCGACGGTTTTAGGATGCATCTTGTTAAGAATTTCCATGATGTCTTTTACATAACTGCTCTTTCCATCCCGGAACGCAACCACCGTGGGTCCATACGCCGGCCTTGACTTCATCGAAAGATTGAACGGTTGCGAGACAAAAAACTGCCAATGTTCGTTGTTTATTCCCGCCTGTGTAACGGCAACTCCTTTGTCATCGGACCTCTCGTGGATCATTACTAACAGCCCACTTGCTTCCTTGACGCTAAAGGCAAATCGCTCCAGAAAATCGTCAGCACCGGCAGATGCAGCGATCGCCTTGTGAATCGAAGCTTGCAGGGTTCGGGACAATGTCGCGGTCGCATTCAGATCGCGGACGATTAACTTTGAGAGTGATTGCGAAATGCGTTCAGCTACCAGATGAATTGTCTCGCGATCTTCCAACATAAACGATGCTGGACTCGCGGCCTTCTGACGTCGGATCGACTCGTCATTGAATCCAGTCAACATCAAGGTACCGACGATCGTTTGATTTACCCTCAACGGGATGGCACAGAAATTTCCGGCGTCAATTAAGCTTGGGTTTCGCGGAACCTGTACTCGTTGAGCAAACTCTTCGAACGACTCGAACATCGCCTCGTCGCCATAAACCAGGCACCGCAAGGTTACCGCGCCAGGTATTTTTCCGTCGTCAAAAACTGCGGTTTCGCAAGTAGACGCGTCGTATGACTGAGTGATTGGGCGACCCAAGGGCAGACTGATAGTTACAGTCACGCGTCCAGCCCCAGTCAAATCCGCCACATCGGGGAGGATTTTTCTTAGCTCCGTCACGCGGGCCACGGAATCTTCTACGTCGCCAGCCTCTATGGAACTTTGAATTCCATTCAACACCAGGTCTCTTCTGAAGCGACGATATGCGACCCCCGCCAGCGAGATCGTCGCGTATCCGCCTAGTTCTCCCATGACGTGCGCGAGGCTAAAGAAAATGGCGACGTTTGCGAAGTAGACCGGAGGATAGTCGGAAGGCGTAAAGATACCAAAAATCTTGGCGGAATCGATGAGCGCGGTCGACCACACGAGCGCAGCAGTTCTGTGCTTCATCAGTGAAAATGAAACGACCCCCGCCGTTGTAAGCGCACCCATTACGACTGCCCACGTTGCTCCGCCACGAATCCATGGCCAACAGAGCAACGAGGTAACGGCTATCAAGATTACGGCCAAAGCCAGCTTGACAGTCGATCTCCCAGATTGGAGCCATCCAATCCGCGAAACCAACGGCAACGACAATGCCAGAAGAGCAGAAACTCTCAAAACTTTGTTTCTTGCATCACCTTCTGGCAACAAAGTGTCGAGAATGCCCAGGCTCAGGAATGCCGATATTGCTGCAAAAAATGCGGCTCCGGCCAAAACATTTAGCGCTCCTCGTGTTCGCCCCCTCCCGAACGCACTCGCCGCGCCTCCCAACAGCGCCGAACCAAACATTGCACACAAGATGAAAGCCAACGCCAGGCCGGAGATCGTAGAAATCGTCGGGCTAATGTCAGGAATGCTAAGAATTCCTTCGTGATTTGTGATCCGCGGCAGCACTCCAATGAAGTAGCCCATTTTGATAGATTTGTACTTCGTCGCGCGGATCTCGTAAGTCTTACCCGGATCGACCGCGTACACCCGAAGACTCGCCCAGCTATCTGCAGATGTGCCACGAACTTTTGAGATTGGGACGAGCGCTTGGCCGGTGGACACGTCTGTGATGACATGAGTGCGGAGAATGTGACCCAGGAGTATGAATCTTCCATCGGCCACGAAGGACCAGGTGGCTGTACAATTGACATCATCGCAACGTTCGTCGGTCAGCGAAAGATCAACTATTTTTGCCTCAAGTTGACTTAACCTTGTCCAATAGATTGCTCCCTGACCTAAATATAGCAATGACAGAAATGTGAGGAGTAATAGCGCAATTCTCTTTGTGCCATGTCTTTGCTCGCTATTCATGGCATCGACCCTGGTAAGCCGCTAGCCGACTCAGCCGTCGCTCGATCGAGGTCGCCAATTCTAGCGGAACGATTGAGGTCGCAACCAACTCTTCAAGAGAGTTTCTTATCGAATCGATCATTTCCGCTGCGTCCACAGCAATGCGATAAGCGGAAACTAACTGCACGATGCGCCAACACGCAACTTCCAGTAGAAAATCGGTCGATTTTGACGAGCAAGCAGAACGGAATTCAACCGTCCCGTACTTCGACGGACGAACGTAAGATACGTCGCGCACCGGGAAAAATCTATCTTTCGGAAATGCATGGTTAGATGCGTTCATTGCTGCGACATACGCGCTAACAGAGTCGGGAATTATGTCCGGAATTGCTTTGAGCTTGTAATGCGGGCCCATGGTCTGAATCAAAAATTCCGTTCTAACGCTCGCAACCCGCTGTCCTGAAAACTCTTTAGCAAGGCAGAACATTTCACCGGCTCGCGCCTCTATGTCGAAAAGATTCGGCCATACCCGCAATTCGTTTTCTCTAAATGCATTCAGGTGAACGTGGGTCGCTGCTATGTACGCTGGGAACATTGGGTCTACGAATGGGCGGCGGTCGACTCTTTGTGAGACAGATTTTGTAAACGAATCCATCCTATCCAGCTCGACAAGGTCTACCTTCAGAGGCGCAGACGGTAGATTGCTTATTTCAAGGCGAGCCAAGCCCACAATAGAAAGCGCCGCATCTATCTCAGCGAAAGTCTGCTCAATGATCTCCCGTAGTTCTGGAACGCTATTTCTTGGGGGCAGCGAAATCTCTAAAATGTGCCAGGCAAAGTCTGGCTTTATCGCCACAAACCCAGCTTCTGTGTCTTTACTAATTCTCCCGGGTTGATCCAGAAGCCCGCGATCTCTATAACCAGCGTTTCGCACTAGACAGGCAACAGTTTCGAGATACTGCTGTTTCGTAGCTAGAGTAAAATCGTCGCCATCGACCTTCGCGATGAAGTACTCGATCTCGAGGCCAATTGTTAGTTGTGTCGGATCGTAATTCCAGAACGGCACCTGCGGTCCACCGAACCAATGGGCACGAAGGCGCTCGTCGGTCATGATGTCCGCGACGGAATTTTTTGAAGTAGCACCCATCTTTCCCTCTATAGACCTATGGTCTCAATCGAGGATTCGGGAGGATGCAGATAAACATTAGCGAATCCGGCATTTGCCGAATGAATTCTCAAAAGATCCTGAGACTTAAGGTCGAATGGTTGCTACTTAGCCCCCGCCACCACCCTCAACGCCTCATCCAAATTCTGCGCAAACGACTTACTCGTAAAGTCGAACTTGTCGTACCCCGAGACCGTCCGGTACTCGAGCCCCTCGTTGTCCGAGGCCCAAACCTTGATGGTGGCGCGGGTGCTTTTCAACTTGGCAACGAGTTCGTCGGACAGGTCGGTCTTGCAGGCTTCTAGAAACACCATCGATAGATTCACTTTTGATGCGTTGATCACTTCGACGTAGTCGTCTTTCTTCAAACCGGCGCCGACTCCACCCAGGGCCGAGCCCACTTCGCCAAGGCCACCGTCGACGTCGCCCAGAGAGCCATCGACTTCACCTAGCGGTACGTCGTCGCCTCCCAGCAGCTCGAAGCCATTCAGCGCCATGGTACCCGTACCGCCATGGTCTCCGAGCGCGCCATCGGTCGACCCCAAGGCGCTGTCGGTGCTCCCGAGAGGGCCGTCAGTGCTGCCCAGCTCGCTTCCGGTTGATCCGGTGCCTCCGCTTGCGTCGGCTGAGACGTGGTCGGCGGCGGTTTCGGCGCCGAGGAGCGCCAAGTACCTCTTGAACCACTCGGCGCTGTAAGTCTTCTGAAGCGGCGGAACCAAGGCGTTGCTCTCGTTCCCGTGCGATTTGGTGATCAGCACGACCCTGTCAGTTGCGGCCAGCTGAGAGGCGACGACTTTGAGAGCATTCTCCAGCGTCTTTTTGTGAGCTTGCGGACTGTTTTTGTAAATGGGCTGCGCCGAGGCGGATTCGGCATCGATTGCTGCGGTTACTTCGGCGAGGCCAGGGAGGTCTTTCTCCACGTAGGATCCGCCCTGGGTGCAGGTCTTGTACTTACCACGTTTGAAAAGACGGTTCGTGAAGACGAACAAGCCCCGCTTGAAATTCAATACGTCGCCCAAACCAGAGAGGGCTACGCCTCCCTGGTTCCGGCACATGATCATGGCCAGCTGGGTCGAATCCTGATCCACCGCCGATTTGAAGTTCTCTTCGTCTTTGAGTAAGGCGTTCTTCTGGCTGGCGAGGACTTTTTTGTCGGTTGCTGGCACGTCGGCTCGGGCTTCGAGGGCGGTGATTTGATCTACGATGGTCTGACGCTTGGCGCGAGCCGCATCGTCGAGGTCGGTTTCGTTGGCGTAGAAGATTGCGTATTCGTAGCTGCTTCCGATCGTCGCCTGCGCGGAGTTGGAAGGCGTTTCGTCGATAGGGCGGTCGGGTTTGTCCTGCCTCATCAGAGACGATCCGACGTCGGCTACCTTACAGCTCCAAGCGAGCACGAGAGCGACGCCGATGAGAATGGATCTGCCAGGATCATGTTTAGACGAGCGGGACGTCATGCCTTCTCCTTTGAAGCCGGGGGATAACCAATTCTCTGCAAGGGACATACCCGCGTCCTTGCGCCATTCGAACTAAACTTTATATTTAATATTAGACTGTTAGCGCATTTAACCCAGCTTGCTTTCGCCCACGGTTTTGACACTGCCCACCAGGCTTGCGGACAGGTCGGCCCAGAGCCGAGGCTCCTTACCGATCCTTAAATCCAGCGCCGCTTCCTCTCCTTCGCCTAGCGTGGCTGACGATGCGAGAACGATCGGGCCGTGATAACTCCTCCGGATCTTGGCGGCGAATTGGGCCCCGTTCAGCCCGCCTGGGATTCCGAAATAGTAGTCCGTTACGATCGCGACGAACTGGCCGAGGTAACTCGGGTCCGCCTCCATTCGGGACAAGACTTCTTCGGGGCTACCCAAGGTCACGACGTGCGCATCCCGGCACTCCAAAGTCCAGGCTTCCCGCGAGAAGACGTCGTCGTCGACCAGGAGAATAGTGACTTTCGCTTGGCTATGGAGGCGCTCCACCCCTTCCCCCTGGAAAAGACTCGCCGCCTCGCGGGCGTTGACCGGAAGCGTCGCTGGTCCCTTGGAAAGAGAGCCGACGGCGAGCGGTAACGTCACGGAAAATTCCGTTCCGGTCTCTTTTGAAGATCGCAATGCGACCCGTCCCCCGTGGGTCTCGACCACCAACCGCACGAATGCCAGGCCGAGGCCGGTACCATTTGCCTTTCCCTTTGTGAAAAAGGCGCCAAAAACCCGGCTCTGGTCAGCGGCTGCGATAGGGGAGCCCGTATTTCCGACAGTCAGCTTTAGCATGGGTCGGGATTCGACGACCGCTTCGTCGGTCACGAACCAAACCTCTCCTCCGTCATCGACGGCTTCCAGTGCGTTCCCGACCAGGTTGGCGAGCATCCGGCCGAGCAGGCTCCTGTCGCCCTCCAGCATGCGAACGTGCTTCAAGCGATAAGTCAGGGAACAGTTCGACCTTTGGAGCACCGCGGCACATTGGCGGAAAGCATCGACGATCAACGCCTCGACGGCGAATTTTTCGGCTCGGACGGTTTGGCTGTTCGAAGCAGTCCCTGCCGAGCGCAGCATGGCGTCTACGTCGGTGATCATGTCGTCGACCGCCTCGCAGATCTCGCGGACGATCCCGCTCGTCTTCGCGTCGGCGTTTGCTGAAGCTTCACCGAGCGTCTCGCGGATGGCCCGCATCGGCTTCCGGAGATCATGAACGATCATGTCGAGACCCCGAAGCTTGGCCTCGCTTTTCTCCCTGCTTGAAAGGGCGGCGACGAGGGGGCGGTAAAACCTCCCGAATACCAACAGGTGGAAGCCGATCGAAAGCCCAGCGAAGAGGGCTATCATCGCAACAAATAGAGAACCGGCAGACTCCTGCCCGAGCATCGAAAGTCCTGGAATCCAATTCACTTCGCTCGAAACGCAGCCCCCGGCCAGCGTCGACACACTCGCGCACAAGACATCCGATCCTTGGCCAGACTTTTTCCAAGGATGCGCGTCGACTCCCGGGCGCCAGCTCAAGCGAACGACATGCCTTTCCCAGCTCAAAGCTGATTCGAGGACGGCCAGATCTTCGATTCCCGAAGGCCTCGCCGAGGCAATCGTTCTCTCGACCGCGACCAATTCGTCGCGCCTCAGACTTTGCTCCAGTTGCCCGCCCAATCCGAAAATGACCAATCCGCACCACGTCGCTGCAAGGGCGACGAAGGTGCCGAAGGAAGTCAGATAGGGTTTGGCGGCGTTCGTCGTCTTCAACCGACCCTTCCCTTCTGCCCAGCTTTATCTGCGACCTCCGGGCAGAAGACCAGTCCCGTCATCGTCCGGTCGTCTTCGTACGCGAATTCCCGTCGGCAAGCTTCCGCGAGCGCAAAAATACCGCCGAAATCGTCAGCTGCCAAATTCGACGCGTTGACCCGACCTAACCAGTTCTTTTGGCTCTGCGACCCGTCGACGAATCCGTCGGTGTACCCGATCACGGAGTCACCAGGATTGAGCGTGGCATCGTTCCACCGAACCCGGAAATCGCCCTGACTACCGAGCAGCGCTCCGCGAGAGACGAGCAAGCGCGCCTTGCCCTTCGTCATGTGCATCCATCCTTCGGCGCCGAAGCTGGCGTAACGAATGGAGCCGTCGGTCTTTGCCTCGACGACTGACGCCGTGCTGAATAGATGACCCCGGAAGATTTCAGCCAACACTTGATGGAGGCGTATGATCACGGCTTCCGCCGTTTGAGTGGACTTCTTCGCTTCGTGAAGCACCGTCATGATGGTCGAAACCGCAAGCGCCGCGGCAGGACCTTTGCCGGTCACGTCACCGAAGAGCAGAGTCACTCCAGACTCCGTTTCCCAGTGGTCGTACCAGTCTCCCGCCAGGCTCCCGTGGGGCAGGTAGCGGCATTCCAGACGGTAAGCGCCGACTTGGCGCGTGCCATCGGACGGCAGCAACAAGGTTTGGATCGCTCCGCCGACGGTCAACGTATCCTGGAGGCGCTTCACCTCGCCATCGGACTGCTGGCGAAGGTCCTTTTCTTGAAAGTACTGGCGTTGGAAAACGACCAGATCGAGGGCCAGGAAAACCGAAAATACGAAAGCCGCAAGAATCGTCAGCACGTTGCCGAGAATCAACGCCTGGGAGTCGATGACCACGAACATGAAACAGAACACCCCGGCCACCGCCAGGTTGAAAAGACACATTGCGCGCGTGCGCCACTTTCTGCGCCCTGGAAGCGCGGCGGACTTTCGCCACCCCAAGATGGCTGACGACGAAAGCGTCAAGGCCGACACCGACCAGTAAATCATGTCGGAGGTGTTGAGGTTGATCAGCCTTTGGCTTTTGAACGAAAAGTAGAGGATGGCGTAGACGGCCAGACTGACGACCATCGCGGCTTCGACCCAGCGCTGCCGGATCGGAATGCGAAGGAAAGAGAACGAGAAGGCGCCGAGCGCGAACGTCAAAGGCACATAAGCCAGAACTCGGACGTCCATGAAGGCTTTGATCTGCCTCTGCTCGATCATGTAGTCGCCGGCCGAGATCAAAGCCACGGAGCTCAACATGATCGCCATCCAGCCGACGTCTGAGTAGCGAATGCCGGCGAACCAGACGACGCCGAAGAACACGAGCAAACCGAGGCAGAAGTTGGACCGGGCCATCGG
>JAYVBB010000553.1:0-2786 GCA_043750715.1 Pseudomonadota bacterium
GGCGACGACGTCGGCGAAGTCCGAAAGGCTCGCGGACAGAAATTCGTGGTTGCTACGGCGGGCAGCCGTGAACTCTTCGAGTCGAGCCAGCTGGCTCAGCCCGACCGAAGCCTGCATGTCCGTAGCCTTGAGGTTATAGCCTAGCTCCGAGTAGACGTACTTGTGGTCGTAACCGTCTGGCAAGCCAGCGAACTGTTGGTCGAAGCGTTTGCCGCACGTGTTGTCCTGGCCCGGGGGGCAGTAGCAGTCCCGGCCCCAGTCCCGAAAACGCAAGGCGAGGGTGCGCAGCCGGGCGCTGTCGCACAGCACGGCCCCGCCTTCGCCAGTCGTGATGTGGTGCGCGGGATAGAAGGACTGCGTCGACAGGTGACCGAAGGTTCCCGTCAGCTTTCCGCCCAGCCGCGAGCCCAGTCCGTCGCAATTGTCCTCGATCAGCCAGATACCCCTGCGGTCGCACTCGGCGCGCAGCGTGGCTGCATCGAAAGGATTGCCGAGAGCATGCGCCAAGGCGACGGCGCGCGTGCGCGGGCCGATCGCGTCGAGCACGTCGTCGACGCGCGCGTTCAGAGTTTCGGTGTCGACGTCGACGAAAACCGGGGTGCAGCCGTAGGTGACGGCGGGCACGACGGTGGTCGGAAACCCCGCGGCCACGGAGATGACTTCGTCTCCGGCCTTAAGGGCTTTGTCGCCGTGGACGTGCGACGTCAAACAAGCGTATGCCAAAAGGTTCGCCGAAGAGCCGCTGTTGACGAGGAGTGCGGTCTTTCTCCCGACGATGTCGGCCAAGCGGCGTTCGAACTGGTCGGCGAAGCGTCCGGCCGTCAGCCAGAGATCGAGAGAGGCGTCGATCAGATTCAACAGGTCGGCTTCGGCCAGCACCTTCGTCGTCGCCGGGACATAGGTCCTGCCGGCTACGAACGCCTCTTCCCGGCTGAGCTTTTCGCGGAAAAAGCGCGAAGCAGCAGCCAATACTTCATGTCTGGAGTCCAATAGACATCTCTGCCAGCGGTCGATTTGCGTGATTATCCACAGGCATATTGCATCCAAGGCGCCGAACCGGCAAACCAAAAAAGCCAATTCTTGCTCGCCCGGATGCCGCTGCTATACTGACCCGACCGAACCCCTCAATCTGGACGAATCCTAATAGAATGCGCTTTCTTCTCGCCACTGTAGGCACTCGTGGCGACATCCTTCCGTTTGTCTACCTTGCCCTGCGTTTGGCCGAAGCCGGCCACTTCGCCGCCGTGGCTACCGACCCGATGCATGAGCCGCTGATCCGAAAGCTCGGCGTTCGTTGGGAAAAGCTGGGCTCCTTCGAACCGGCCGAATTCCAAGCGGCCATGTTCCGGGTCATGCGTCACCCGACGATTCACGAGCGGACTATGGCCGCGGCGGAGGAGCTCCTTCTGTCCCGCCAGGACGTTCTGGCATCGGATCTGGAGTCGATCCAAAGCGGTTTCCGTTTCGACCACCTCATCTGTAGCGAGCCGGTGCTGTTCCTGTCCCCCGAGATATTGGCGCGCACGCCCGTCACACTGCTGTCTCACACGTCGATCAATCCGCAGCAAGTTTCGATATATAGGCAGACCGTCCCGGCGCTTTCGCGAGTCTGGGCAGTCGATCCCGAGTTGATGACGCTACCGCCTGGTGTCGGAGGGGAGTGGCACCAGATCGGTCACATCGGAAACCCTCAGGCGGCAGGCGAGCTGCCAGCGTACCTTACCGACTTCCTGTCCCGGGGCGAGCCGCCCGTCTTCGTAACGCTCGGTTCGATGGCAGGCTTGGATGCGACGGCTCTGAGCCAGGGCATCCTTGCCGCGCTGCGACGTTCCGGAGTGCGGGCGGTGGTGCAAAAGGGCAGCGCGGGCCTGAGCGGCGCAGCCGATGACGCTTTGATTTTCGTCGATGAGATTCCCTATGCGGCCTTGCTGCCGCAAGTTTCAGCCGTCGTGCTCCACGGAGGCGTGGGTACTTTTGCGGACGCCGTCCGGGCCTCGAGGCCGGTGATCTTCCTGCCCCAGGTCTCCGATCAGGAAGTTTGGGCGGCTCGTGCGGTCGCTCTCGGCGTTTCGCCCGGTTACCTCGCGCCCCAGGGCTTCGACGCCTCGGCTTTGGCTGATTTGCTGGACGCGGCAGTGGGCGAGCCGATCTATGCTTCGGCAGCGCGTCGGCTCGGCGACGAGCTGGGGCGGGCGGGGGACGGCGGGTTGGCATTTACGCGTTTGCTCTCAGAGGATAGGCTGGGCGTAACTTGAACTCCGATATGACAATCACGATGCCCAGGACTCCGGCGCCGCGCTTCGCGTCGGACGAGATGCGCCCGTCGCCCTTCGTCCGGCTTCGCGACGGCATCGTCACGGAACTCGTCACCGGTCGCACCTACGCGCTCGGCGACGTGGCCGCCGACCTCCTGGCGCGCTCGGAGCGGGGCCTGGCGCGCGACGGCCTGACGCGGGCCGAGACCGCAATCGCTCAGGAGCTGGAGCGGAATCTGATTCTGCTCACGCCGTCGTCGCTGGCGGCGATTCGCCGCGCGACCTTCGCCACGGTCGATGTCGAAATCGCCGGCACTTGCAACGCCGCGTGCGTGTTTTGTCCGCGTGAGGCGCTCACTCAGGGGCGCGGGGTCGGCATCATGCGCCGCCATATGTTTCTGAAGATTTTCGAGCGGCTCGCGGATTCCGTCGAAACGCTGGCGTTTTGCGGCATCGGCGAGCCGACGCTCAACCGGCATCTTCCGGAATTCATCGGTTTAGCCAAAAGCCACGGCAAGCGAGTCGTTCTGG
>JAYVBB010000554.1:0-3656 GCA_043750715.1 Pseudomonadota bacterium
ACCTCCAGGGCATCAAGGTCTTCGACCGCGCCTTCAAACGCCGCGCGGAAGCCCTCCGCTTCCCCAAGTCGACGTTCTACGTCTTCGGCGCCAACCACAACTTCTTCAACACGGAATGGCAGTCGAGCGACTCCTGGGGCTGCGAGAACAACGAAGCGCAGCTGTGGAACGACGGCGACTGGCAGTCCGACCGCCAGCAGAAGATCGGCCTCGACGCGGTGAAAGGCTTCATGATGCGCTACGTCGTCGACTCGACCGACGCCCATGACCGCGCCCTCTTCGATCCGTCCTTCCCGATGCCCGACGACCTTTCCGCGCTGACCAAGTTCGCGCGCGACTTCATCGAGACGCCCGACACCGCGGCCACCTCGCGTCTGCTCGACACCGACGACGCCAACGTCCTCCAGGAAGTCACCGTCACCGGCGCCCAGGCGACGAAGAGCAGCTCCTCCTCGCCGTCCGGCAGCGGCCGCACGGTGCTGAAGTTCTCCGGACAGGCCGCCGACTCCAAGATCAAGCTCCGCATCGGCCACGGCCAGGCGGTCATGCTGTCCGACTTCAACTCGCTGGACTTCAGCGTGCGGTCGTCGACGGCAGTACCTGCCCTGAAAATCACGCTCACGATGACCGACGGCTCCGTGAGCCAGGTCGTCGAATTCAAAGACCACGCCCGCTATGCTCCGGCCAGCAACTCGGCGCTCGCCACCGTCCGCATTCCCCTGTCGGCCTTCGGCCCGCTGGCGACGCCGGTGAGCGGCATCGAGCTCGCTTACACGCAGTCCCTCGGCGACTTCGAGCTGAGCACCGTCCGCGCCTCCAAAGTCCCTTCCAACGTCGACCAGCCGCTGGTCGCCTACGAGGCTCCGCTGCTTCCCGCCATGGTTCCCGCCGCCGTCCATACGACGCGCGTCCAGGGTGCGATCGTCGCCCGCCGCTTCCCGGAAGAAGAGGCCGCGGACGCGCCGGTGCTCGTCACCGTCGAGTCGGCCTCGGGCTTCCCGACCCGCGCCGAAGTGCCGCGCCTCGTCATCGGCGGCCAGGAATTCCTGGTCAGCCGCTATGAGACGTCGGACCTCCATCGCATCACATTCACATTGAAGCAAGGCCAGACCCCGCCGCGGGGCCTGCCGGCCGAGGTGCGCTACGGCGCCCGGAATCCGTCCTTGGTGGTCGAGCTCGGGGAATGGTAAAAGAGGCTTGAATTCCTAGGAGGATTTCCTTGGATCCGAGCTTTCTTAGCTACCTTTCGACCGCCACCGACAAGCTGAAGGAACAGGGCCTCTACAAGGCCGAGCGAGTGCTGGATTCGCGCCAAGGGGCGCGGATCAGGTCCGCCGGCAAAGAGGTCCTGAACCTGTGCGCGAACAACTACCTGGGGCTTTCCGGCGACGAGTCGTTGGTCAAGGCCGGACAGGCGGCGCTGGCGGAGCACGGCTTCGGTCTGTCGTCGGTGCGCTTCATCTGCGGCACGCAGGCCATCCACAAGGAACTGGAAGCCGAGCTCTCGAAGTTCCTCGGCACGGAAGACACGATCCTCTACTCGTCCTGCTTCGACGCCAACGGGGGCCTCTTCGAGACCTTGCTCGGCGAAGAAGACGCCGTGATCAGCGACGAGCTGAATCATGCCTCGATCATCGACGGCATCCGCCTATGCAAGGCCAAGCGCCTCCGCTACAAAAACAACGACATCGCGGACCTCGAAGCGAAGCTGAAAGAAGCCGCAGGCTGCCGCTTCAAAATGATCTCGACCGACGGTGTCTTCTCGATGGATGGGACGCTGGCAAAGCTCCCGGAAATCGTCGCTTTGGCCGAGAACTACAAGGCACTGGTCATGGTCGACGACTCCCACGCCGTCGGCTTCATGGGCAAGAACGGCCGGGGCACACACGAGCATCTCGGCGTCATGGGCAAGATCGACGTCATCACCGGCACCTTGGGCAAGGCGCTCGGCGGCGCCTCCGGCGGCTACACGTCGGGGCGGAAGGAAATCGTCGAGTGGCTCCGCCAGCGCTCGCGCCCGTACCTCTTCTCCAACACGCTGGCGCCGGTCATCACCGAAACGTCGACCGTCATCCTGCGCCGCCTTGGCAGCTCGGGCGAGCTCCGAACAAAGCTTCACGCCAACGCCGCCTACTTCCGGAAGGAAATGTCCGCCCAGGGCTTCGACCTGATCCCGGGCGAGCACCCGATCATTCCGATCATGATCGGCGACGCGGTGAAGGCGAAGGCCTTCGCCGACGCCATGCTCGCGGAAGGCGTCTACGTCATCAGCTTCTCTTTCCCGGTCGTCCCGCAGGGCCGGGCCAGGATTCGCACGCAGATGTCCGCCGCGCATACGCCGGACGACCTGAAACGCGCCGTGACGGCCTTTGGCAAAGTCGGCAAGCAAATGGGGATCATCTCGTGACGAAAACCATGAAAGCCCTGGTGAAGAAGGAACGCGCGGTCGGCCTATGGATGGATACCGTCCCGGTCCCCGAGATCGGCCCGAACGACGTCCTGATCAAGATCAAGAAGACGGCGATCTGCGGCACCGACCTGCACATCTACAACTGGGACGAATGGTCGCAGAAGACGATTCCCGTGCCGATGGTCACCGGCCACGAGTTCTACGGCGTGATCGACAAAATCGGGTCCGCCGTTCTGGGCTTCAAAGTCGGTGAACGCGTCTCGGGCGAGGGCCACATCACCTGCGGCCACTGCCGGAACTGCCGTGCCGGCCGCCGCCACCTCTGCCGCAATACCGTAGGCGTCGGCGTCACCCGCCAGGGCGCCTTCGCGGAGTACCTGGCCATCCCAGCGGTCAACGCCTTCAAGATCCCGGACGAGATCCCGGACGAGATCGCCTCGATTTTCGATCCCTACGGCAACGCCGTTCACACCGCCCTGTCCTTCGACATGACCGGCGAAGACGTGCTGATCACCGGAGCCGGACCGATCGGCATCATGGCGGTCGCCATCGCCAAACACGTCGGCGCGCGCCACGTCGTCATCACCGACGTCAACGACTACCGCCTCGAGCTCGCCAATGCGTCGGGCGCCACCCGCGTCGTGAATCCGAAGAAGGACGACCTCGCCGCCGTGATGAAGAGCCTCGGCATGACGGAAGGCTTCGACGTCGGCCTCGAGATGTCCGGCAACGCCCAGGCCTTTCAGCAAATGCTGAAATCGATGAACCACGGCGGCCGCGTCGCCATTCTTGGCATCTTCCCGACCGAGGTCGCGATCGACTGGTCGCAGGTCATTTTCAAAGGCTTGGTGCTGAAGGGCATTTACGGCCGCGAGATGTTCGACACCTGGTACAAGATGGCGAGCATGCTGCAGAGCGGCCTCGACATCAGCAAGGTGATCACGCATCGCATGAAAGTCGATGACTTCGAAAAGGGCTTCAAGGTCATGAACGCCGGTACCGCCGCCAAGGTCGTGCTCGACTGGGAGTGACGCCCGTCAGTAGTTGAGCAGCGGAGAGTGGCCGTCGTGCAGCGTCCCAGCGCCATTGTGCCAGTTGGCGAAGGGCACCTCCGTCACTTCCCTGGTCCGAACGGACTCCGGCACGACACCAAGATCGTCGTTAGTGCCATGAGGATGGGAAGAGGTGATCCGATGGGAACCTCCGAGGGCTTCTTTACCCAAAGAGAGCGGCAAAACTAGCCATC
>JAYVBB010000555.1:0-2356 GCA_043750715.1 Pseudomonadota bacterium
ATCATGATGCTGCACTCGATGCTCGAGCAAGGTCATCACATGCCGTTCATCCTGGTGACCGGTTTCAGCGACAAGGACTCGGCGATCCAGGCACTCCGCCTGGGCGCTTTCGACTACCTCGAGAAGCCGGTGAACGAAACCGACTTGATTTCGGTGACGCAGGAAGCCCTGAAGGTCAGCAAAGAGCAGGTCAAGCTGATCGCCGCCGTCCGGTCGGACGACTCACCCTTGAAGTCGGGCAAGGTCGACCGGCATGCCGAGCTGGCGATCATGAAGATGCGTACCTTCCGCTACAAGGGCGAAAATTTCGACTACGCGATCAGCAAGGGCAATACCAAGACTTGGCACGACCTGAAGGAACTCTTCACGGAAGAAGCCGAGCAGCAGCTGACCTTCAACGAAGGGGCGCTCGCCGACTTGATGAAACTTCCCGAGCTCGTCGCCAAGGAGCTGGCCTTCATCCTGCGTGTCGTGCAGTCGGTGCGGATCGCGAGCGAGGCCGTGCGCCTGACCGACATCGCCGAGATGGCCTGGTCGCTCGAGTCGACGATCGCCGCGTTCAAACATCAACCGAGCGCGCTGCTGGTCGAGCACGTGGTTCTGATGGTCCAAGCCAACGGCATTCTCCTCGACAAAGTCCGGGCCCTGCGGGACGGTCCTGCCGGTGAAGTGCAAAAAAGCCTCGATCAGTTGACCGAGGCTTTGCGTAAGACCGACAAGGCGTCTTAGAGCGGGAAGAGTTTTTCGAGTTCGGCTTTGAAGTCGTCGGGGATCTTGACCGAGAGCGCGCTCAAATTCTCCGCGAGCTGATCGAGCGTCGTCGCGCCCAAAATGACGCTGGAGACGGCGGGATGGCTCGCCGTCCACGCGAGAGCCAGCTGGGTGCGCGTGACGCCCAGGGCCTGGGCGCGCTCCCCGAAAGCGCGGACGCGCGCCAACTTGTCTTCGGTCAGGCCTTCGCGGAGCCAGTCGATGCGCGCGAGCCGGGTGTTCGCCGGCACGCCGTTGTCGTACTTGCCCGTGAGGATGCCGGACGCAAGCGGGCTCCAGACGACCGTGCCCATGCCGAGATCCAGCGCCGTCGGCGCGACGTCCGTCTCGAACTTGGTGCGAGCGAGCAGGCTGTACTGCGGTTGTTCGACCTGGGGGCCGTAGAGATTGCGCTTGTCCGCGACGGCGTGCGCTTTTTGGATCTGGGCGCCGGACCACTCGCTGGTTCCCCAATAGAGGATCTTGCCTTGGTGGACGAGGTCGTCCATGGCGCGCACCGTTTCCTCCACCGGAGTGGCGGGGTCGGGCCGGTGGCAGAAGTAGAGGTCGAAGTAGTCGGTGCCGACCCGCTTCAGACTCTTTTCCACCGACTCCATGATGTGTTTTCTCGACAGGCCGGCGTCGTTCACGTCGTCGCTCATCGGCCAGAACACTTTGGAGCTGACCACGAGCTCGTGGCGCGGGAGGTCCCGGAGGACTTTGCCCATCGCGCGCTCGGACTCGCCCTTCGCGTAGATGTCGGCGATGTCGAAGAAGTTCACCCCCGCTTCGAAGGCGGCATAGATGATGGACTTGACGGTTTTGTCTTCGGTGACGCTGCCGCCGAACGTGGTCCAGCCGCCGAGGCTGAAGGCGCTCACTTTAGTGCCGCAGCGGCCGAGACTCTTGTAACGCATGTTGCCTTTGGTCATGAACTCACCCTCCCGAAAATCCGGGGGAATTAGATCACCCTAGGCCGGCGTTTGCCAGGAGTTTTGGCACTTGGAACAGCTGTAGTGGTACTGGCCGGATGCGAACCAGGCCGAGCGCAAATCCTGGCATCCGCAGCGCGGGCATTGAGCTCCGCGGTGATTGTAGACGCAGAGAGAGTTGCGGCAACGGTCGGCGCCTTCGGCGTTTTGGTAGACCGGCCCCGTGCAGATAGGGCAGCGACTGCGCGACCGGAGGTCGACGACTTTCGGCTTGGCACCGTCGGTCATGCGGCACCATCGCGGTAATTCATCCAGACGTCCAAGTTAGCGAAGACATGACCCTTCTCCGGGCCGCCCGAAGTCCGGTAGATTTCGACGACGTTGTTGGTCGGGAGCACGAAGATGCCGACGAGGATCTCACCTTTTTCGGCTTTGCTCTGCGGCGAGCCCTGGATTTCTTTGCCGACGACTTTCATCAAATTCAGGAGGGCTTCGTCCAGCACGACGGAGACGCGCTTCTTGGACTTCGCCTTGATCGTGACGGTCTGAAACTCGGGCTTTTTTGCAGGAATTCCCATAGCCGCCTCTTCGGCAGAATTCGAAGGCGCCTGAGGGGGTAAATTCCTAAATAGATTCGATGAGTTCCAGGAGCGTCGCCGGGCATTCCGTGTGGG
>JAYVBB010000556.1:0-9316 GCA_043750715.1 Pseudomonadota bacterium
AGAGCTCGCGGCCTTCGATGTATTCCTCGACGATCGCGTCGGTGCCGAATTTCTGATGGATGAACTTCACCCGTTCGGCGCAGTCCTCGGCGTTGGTCACGAGCGAGCTCTGGGCGATGCCCTCGCTGGCGTCGAGCCCGAGCGGTTTGATGATTCCGGGGTAAATGAAGCGCGCGAGGTCTTTCGGCATCGGCCCTTTGCGCGGAGCTACGGCGAACTCGGGGACGCGCACCTTGTGGTAGGTCAGCAGCTTCTTCGAGAGCCCTTTGTCCTTGCACAGCGTCAGGGCTTCCGGGCGGGCTCCCGTGTACGGCACGCCCAGGAGCTCGAGGAGAGCGGGGAGGTTCGGCTCCTTGGAGCGGTCGGCGTTGAACGACTCGCACAGGTTGAAGATGACGTCGGGCTTGGCTTCGCGGATGCGGTCCACCAGCGGTCTGATGTCGTCGAAGACGCCGAAGGCCGTCACCTTGTGGCCGAGCTTCGTCAACGTCTTCATGACGTCGCGTTCGTCCTTCCACTCGTCGCCGACCATGTACTCGGAGGAGTCCAGGTGGTTCTCGGGAGTGAACGGAACGTCGAAGAGCAGCAGGACGTTGAGCTTGCGAGATGCCATGCTCTTCTATTTTAAGCGATTTCCGGCCTTCTGGCACGGCGCGCCAGTTTTTTGACGGCGGAAAGGTGCCGTTTTTCGGCGTCTTTCCGGCTCGCGTAGTGCACTCCGAGGGTCCGGCGCATGCGCGGCGCGGCGTAACAATCCGGACCGTCGGGGACCAGCGGCCGGCGGGGTCCGAGGACCTCGATCAGCCGCTGCACGTATTCGCATTTGCGCAGCACGTTCGGCCAGTTGCGGTACTTACGGCGCCAGTTCGAGCCGGGCGCGATGACGACCGCGAAGGTCTCTGCGAAGTCCTCGTCCGGGTGCGCCTGGGCGTAGGATCCCGGCAGATGCCGGACGAAGTCCCGGCTGTCGCCATCGGCGAGATAAACATCGGGGGCGTAAGGCCGCGTCGCGCCAAAAATCTGACGGAAATCTTGCCGGGAAGCGACGTCGTAGGCATGGTCGAAGCAATGGCCGGCCTCGTGGCGAAGCAGCTGCATGCACCACGCGGGTGTGCCGCCCTCGGCCGAATCCTTCGTCATCCGTTCTTCCAGGGACTTGAGGCGCGGGTGCGCCAGGTAGAACGGCACGGCGATCGCCGGCACGCCGGCGGGGCTGAACCACTCGTCGCCGAAGTACACTTTGGGGTCGAAGTGCTGGAAGCCGGCGGCGCGGAGTTCCTTCCGTAACGCCCTGACATGAGGGGCGAGCGCCGTCGCCTCGACGCCGTTTTTCAGCTCGTCGAGGTCGCAGAACCGGGTTTGTAGCAAGCGGCTCTTTTGCACGCGGCGCGTATAACATGGCGCCGCAATCTGCATCAAGTCAGGCGTTCAACATCAGGGTCATGACGCGGTTCCGGCCCTGCGCCTTCGCCGTGTAGAGGGCCTGGTCCGCGAGCTCGATCAGATGGTTGAGCTCCAACTGGGCGTTGGCCTGGGTCGCCGCGACGCCGATGCTGGCCGTCACCTTCACGGAGTGGCCCCGCGTCTCGAACGGCTTGGCGGCGATGGCGTTGCGGATCCGGTCGGCGACGTCCTGGGCGCCCTTCAGGTCGGTGCGCGGGAGGCAGAAGACGTACTCGTCGCCTCCGAAGCGGGCGGTCAGGTCGGACTTCCTCGTCGTCTCGGAGATGATCCGCGCGACCTGTTTCAGGACGTAGCTGCCGACGAGGTGGTTGTGCTTGTCGTTCACTTCCTTGAAGTGGTCGAGGTCCAGCATCATTACGGCAAGAGGCTCGTGGTGGCGGATTGCGAGGTGGAGGAGAAACGACGCGGTGCGGAGAAAGGCGCTTTGATTGAAGAGCCCCGTGAGGTCGTCCCGCTCGGCGAGCAACCGGACCTTTTCCCTCGTGACGCCGAGCACGGCTCCGAAGAGCGCGCCGAAGGCGCCGGAAGCCGCGGTGACGTAAGCGAGGTAGCGGCTTTCCGCCGTGGGTCCGCCGAGGTAGGCGAACGACATCCAACCCATGGGAACTGCCAAGGACAGGACCGCTCCCGCGAGGGAGAAGACTAGGGCCGATTTGACGAACGGGTTCGCTCGCATCGGCCCTAGTATAGCATCAAGGGATCAGGTGCGGGGCGGAGTCGCCGGGTCCTGGCGGCTGACGTCGAAGGTAAAGCGCTGGGCGGCAGGCGCTTGACCGCTGATCGTCATCCGGCCTTGGAACTGGCGCGGCTCGGCGGCCGGCAGGAGGCCGATGAGGAAGGACTGTACGACCGTCTGCCCGGTGCCACGGCGCTCACCGACGAGCTCCATGTTGTTGGTCGTGTGGTCGTAGCAGATGCCTTTCAGGGTAAACGTCTGGTCACCGACCACGATCGTCCCGCCGGCGGCGTGCTTCGAGACGCTGTTCGCCTCGTTCTGGCAGCGGAGCGTACCCGCCGAGACGGGATCCATCGCCGCCTGCGTGGCGCGGGTGATGGTGATCTGCGTCGTCAGCATCTGGCCTCCCGGCAGCGCGCCCGAGTTGCCGCGAAGACGAAGCGGCAAGGTGCCGTCCGAGGGCAGCCGAAGCGGCAAGGTGCCGTCGGAGCCTTCGAGCTCCTGCAGCGGCAGGGTGCCGTCGCCCCTTCCGCCGCCGCGATTCGGCTCGGCGCTGAGCTCCTGGCCGTTGGCCGTCACCGTTTTCAAAACGGCGATCAAAACGACCGCCATGATAATTTTGTACATAAATCCGTCCCCCGAAAAATCCTTAGTTGATCCTTTAACTGGTTCCCTGCGCATATGGTCCCTCACGTGCTTGCCAGCTTGTAGCCCATCCGCCCGGAGAGCAGCACGACCGGCTGGTTCTCGTAGGCCTCGATGAGATTCCTGGCACGTTTCGCGATGTCGAAGATACGCGGATCGTGGACGCGGGGCTTATAGCCCTCTTCCGGCCAGAGATCTGTAGCGATGGCTTCTTTGTCGACGAAGCTTCCGTTCATGTGCAGGAGCAGCAGGAACTGGAAGAGAAGGGGTCTGTCGTGAAAGGCCAACCAATTGTCCTTGATCATGATGCGGCGGTTGGCCGTGTCGAACTCCATCGGCGTGTTGATGGAGAAGTGCGCCTTGAACTTGAGGTTCACCAAGTGCGCGTAGAAGACTTGCTCGGACTGGTCGACGAACGACTGCAGGATCTCCAGCGTCCACATCAGCTCGGACGTCTGGTTTTCCTTTTCGCAGACCGCCGCGATGCCGTAAAGACTCCGCGTGATGAAAAAGGTCCAGGTGTTCGCAGCCGCGGCGGACAGGGCTTTTTTGAAGTATTGCTTGGCGAGCTCGCTGCTGGTGCCCGACGCGAAGTAGTAGTTGCCGAGGAAGATCATCAGGCTGATGCGCTCGTCGTCGCGCGGCAGCGGCTCGAAGGCGTGCAGCTGCGTGATGAGCTCGGGGATCTTCGCGAACTCCTGCTGCGTGTAGTACGTATTGGCGACGCCGAGAAGCGCCTTGAACTTGTAGTTGTCCTTCTCCGTCTGGGCGAAGATTTCCTGGAAGAGCGGGCGTGCGTCGGCCGGGTTGTCGTCGAGGTAGCAGAGGCGCGCGGCGGAGTAGAGGTAGGGCTCGTCGAAGCTGTCCTGCGCCTGGCGGATGCTCTTCAGCACGTCGCGCGACTCGTCGACCTGGTGCAGCTCGAAGAGGGTGTTCGCCTTGATCAGCGTGACCTCGGAATCGACCACGCCGCTCTCTTCCAGCTGGGCGATCTCGCCGAGTAGGTCGGAGAACTTGCATCGGTAGAAAAGGTCCTGCAAACGCGAGATCATGCGGTTCGATACCTCTGTCATGAGCTTGTGCACGTTTCGTGCCGCGCCTGGCCCGGGGGCCAGTCCCGTAGAATCGGGGATTTGCAGGCGGTTTAAGGGTCTTAGACTCGCCCAACCGGTTCATTTTCTGTCGCGACCGGTATGCATTTGCGACTGGTCAAAATGGCGTGCCGATCCGAAAGCGCTACCTTTTGCCGGTGATCAGGCGAGTGCCGCGCTGAAAGGTCAGGTAGGACCATGCCCACTGGAAGATCACCAGGAAGCGGTTCCGGAAGCCGATCAGATAGAAAATGTGGATGACGAGCCAGGTGATCCACGCGAAGAAGCCGCTGAATCCGAACGGACCGAGATCGACCACGGCGGCCGAGCGGCCGATCGTGGCCATCGACCCTTTGTGGTGGTACCGGAACGGCGTGGTCGGCTCGCCCCTGATGCTGCGCACGATGTTGCGCGCGGCTTGGCGGCCTTCCTGCATCGCGCCCGGCGCCATTCCCGGAACGTACTCGTCGCCGCGCCATTTGACGGCGGCCAGGTCGCCCGCGACGAAGATCTCCGGATGCCCCGGCACGCTCAGATCGTGCATGACGAAAACACGGCCGGCGCGGTCGAGCGGCACGCCGAGATCCTTCGCGAGAGGGGAGGGCTGAACGCCCGCCGCCCAGACGACGGTGCGTGCCGGAGTGAACCCGGCCGTGGTCGTGACGCCCGTTTCGGAAATGGCCGTCACGCGCTCGTTGAGTCGAATCTGAACCCCCAGTCGTCCCAGGGGGTTGAGGGCCTTTGCCGCGAGGTTTTCCGGGAAGGCGGCGAGCAGCCTCGGGCCGGCTTCGATCAGGATGATTTTCGCCAGCTCGGGATGAATGTGGTCGAAGTCCTCCGCTATCGCGAACTTCGCCAGTTCGGCGATCGCTCCCGCCATCTCGATGCCGGTCGGGCCGGCGCCGACGACGACGAACGTCAGCAGGCCGTCGAGGTCCTGGGGTTTGCTCGCGCGCTCGGCCTCTTCGAACGCGGACAGCACGCGGCGGCGGATGTCGGTCGCGTCCTCGAGGGATTTCAGGCCCGGCGCCACATGCTCCCACTCGCCGTGACCAAAGTAGCTGTGACGGGCTCCCGTACCGAGGAGCAAGTAGTCGTAGGCGACGGCTTCGCCTCGATCGAGTTTGAGCTTCCGGTTCGCGACGTCGATGCCCTCGATCTTAGCCATCAGCACGTCCGTGTAAGGAGCGTCTCTCAGAATCGCCCGGATCGGCATGGCGATGTCGGCTGGAGACAAACCGGCGGTGGCCACCTGGTAAAGAAGCGGCTGAAATAGGTGGTGGTTGTTCATATCGACGACGGTGACGGCCACCCGGGCGCGGGCCAAGAGCTTGGCGGCTGCCAGGCCGGCAAAGCCGGCGCCGGCGATGACCACGTGAGGAAAGGCAACGGCAGGGGCGGCTTCAGGCATTTCAGCATCATAGGCTTTTTTGCCTTGCTTAGAAAATGGTCGTATAATCACAATATCAAAGAAGAATTCAGCCGACCTTACATTCCTCCGAGATCATGCCGTTAGGAGATGCAAGGGAAGATATGCGACGAATTGGGCCCATAGTCCTGGGGATCCTGACGCTATTGGCGGTCGCCGTCCTGTCGCTGATGGGGCTTCGTTGGGTGAAAGCGCAGCGCGGTCTCGCTGAGCGAGTTACCGCCCGCGACGTGATCCACGAGCAGGTGAGGGTAATCCTGATGAACCAGGGAGTACTAAAAATGGCCGCCCGCTTCGGTGCCTCGCCAGGCAACGCCGAGCTGGGCCGCTGTTTGCTTCCGCACGAGGACGGCGCGCCGTTTTGCACCGTCACGTCACCCGCAGCGCAAGTGTCGTTCGCGTTGCCGGAAGGCAACGAAAAGGACGCGCCGCTCGTCGCCGGCGATGTTACGAAACCGGCGCCGTATGGCCGCTTCGGCGCCATTGGGTGCAAGGACCAGGAAGAAGAGTGCCCGGGTTGGATGGTGACGGCCTGGTTCTGGGCTGAATGCGCGAACCAAGTTCAGGAGTGCGCACAAGCCAGCAAGCTGCACGTGCGCTACCTCGTCCAAGGCGTCGGTTCGAACGTCGATCTGCCCGCCATCCCCCCGGTCGAGGCGTTTCAATCGGATCCGTCCGCCTTCGCCGAAACCGTCGAAGTCACCGGTGGAGGCGTCCCATGAGCGAACGTCTGCACGGCCTCGATTACATCCGACTGGTCAGCTTCTTTGCGATCGCGACCTTTCACGTGTCGTTGATCCACTACTACACGCCGGCGATCGACATCGCCGAACAGTCGGTCGTCATCAAAGCCACCGAGCAGATTTCGCGCCTCCTGGCCTTCAGCGGCTTCACCATTTGCTTCTTGAGCAGCCTACTTACCGCATTCTCGGGTTCCAGTCTGAAGAAGCGCATTCGCTTGTTCGCCTTTCTGATCGTAGGCTGGGCAACGTTCTCCGCCTTGATGTCGACGCCGGAAGAGACTTGGCTGGTTTGGGACATCTATCCGTTGATCTTCACCGGCATCATGCTTTGCTCGATCATTCAACTCCGCAGTGAAAAGCTCCTACGCTTCTTCGGAGTCCTGGGCTTCTGCATGCTTTGGATCCCGTTTTGGGACTTCCGAGAGATCGTGCCGTTGACCGGCGACCTGAAGATCATGTTTGGCTTCGGCCAATGCCCGACCGACGTCGTCGAATGGCCGGTGTTCCCCTGGATCGGCCTGGTGTTCTTCGGCTACTGGGTCGGCAACGAGCTGCGCCACCGGTGGACCGAGGGCGACCGCGACTTCTTCCGCATGTCGAAAAAGGAGACGATATTCTGGGCGGCGGCGCTCGGCGCCAGCATGCTCGACGTCGGTAACTTCTACGGCATCCGTCTGGGCCAAGCGTTCACCTGCGAAGCGTACCGCCAGCCGCCGCTCGCCTGGTGGAGCCACTTCATCTGGCCGCTGTTTTTCATCCGGGCGTCGTTCGAACCGCGCGTACAGTCCGCCCTGGCCCGCTTGCCATTGTCCCGCTTCATCAGCGGCCTCGCCGTTTCGCGCAAATTCTGGCTCGTCTACTTCGTCAACTATGTCTTTTGCTACGTCATCGACATGCTCCTGGTCTGGTCGGACGTGGAAAAGACGGAATGGAATGCCACCGTGATTGCATTTATCGCCGTGTTCCTGGTGCCCGTGACGGAAGTGATCACTCGCGCGATGCTCTGGGTTGCGGGTCAGGTCCGCAACCTATTCGCATCGCCTGGCGCCGGCGTCGTGCCGGAGCCGAGTCCGACGCAAAGCCAAAGCGGCGCGAGCCTCATGGTGGTGATGATCGTGATCGCGCTGCTCGGCTTCATCGTCGGCGGGACCACGCTCATGGTGCGGTCGAAGACCGACGCGCGCATGCTGCGCAACGCCATCTCAGGTAAGCAGTACGCCCTGGAAATCCTGCGGCAAACGGCGGCATCCCCCGACGTCCTGCGGGCGAGCAAGAAGAACGACATTCTGTTCCAGCGCTGCGTCGAGGGCAATCCTTCTTCCGGACCGGTCGATTGTTCGGCGGCAGCGACCAATCCGGCCGGCCGAAGCTTGATCCTCTCAGTGCCCTACACCGCCGGCGTGGCTCCGGTGAACGTGACCGCGGCGTCGGCGGGCCCGACGAACGCCCATTACGACTGGCGCGGACTTAGGACTCCTTGCACGACCGCGGACGAGAATTGTCTTTATTGGGCGTCGGCGCAGTGGTGGGCTGAATGTCCCGGCAAGGCCGCCACGTGCCGCCAGGCGACCAAAATCTACGTCATCCCGCAGCTCAACCCGTTCAATGTCCCCAAGTCCAACAAGCGGGCGGTCTCCAATGCCAAGCAGCAGAATTTGCCGACGGTCAATATGATTTCCGACGAGAAGGCAGCCATCGCAACCGGCAAACCCCTAAAGTACGCCGTCATGGTTACCCCGACCGACATCGAGGGAGCGATTATTCAGCAATGTCCGACCGGCGCCAAGATGGTCGGCACGACCGACGACGCCGGGCTCAAATGCGAGTGTGAGCAGGGCTACAAGAAAGTCAGCACCGACATCTCGACCGGATGGCCGTCCTGCATGCCCATGGACTACTGCCCAAAAGGCGAGATCCTCGCCGGCATCGATAAAGACGGCAAAGCGGATTGCTTCAAGCCGCAAGGGGTTTCTTTCAACTGCGAAACGCGCTTGACGCCGAGCAACGGCAAGGTCAATTGCACGCCAGGCTACCGCATGAGGCAAGTGACGGCGACGGATGAGTGTCACATTGCCACTTCCAATCCGAATTTCGAACACGTCGATTGCGGAGCAATGAGGATCACATGCTGCGCTCCCAAATGAAGCGAATCCTTGGTGGCCGCAGGGCAGGCTTCACTCTTGTCGAGAGCATGATCGCCCTGGGGTTGATCGGCGTCATCGTGCTGGCGGTCATGCAGTTCATTTCGCAGTCGAGCGACGTTGGCCTTTACAACGAAGCGCTGAATGCCCGCATGTCTCTCGGCCAGACAATGACCCGTGCGATCTCGAATTTCGACGACGTCACGCGCTCCGCCAAGGCATCAAACTCGCCCGGCAACATGCAATTAAGGTATTGCTTGGGACTCGCGCCGGGTACATGTTCCACGACGAGCGCTGCGTCGCCGGCGAGTTTCGATCTCTATGCGGTGAAGGGCGCAGTCAAAATCGCCGGTACGGCTGGCCAGTCCGTAACGTACTCGCGCACCGGCGGCACGAACTGCGTGCCCGGACCCAATTGCCCGTTTTGGCAGGCTCGGGCCTATTTTTACGCCAGCTGCCCTAACAACTCCGTGACCTGCGACAAGGCGTCCACCATCAACGTCAAATTCGACATTCAGCCAGCCAATTCCGAGTACAACAACCGTCGGCTGAAAGGGCAGCAGCTCACCGTCGCGCACAGGGTCTTCAAATCGGCCATCAAAGACTCCCAGGACTGCCCAGACGGTTCCGAACAGATCGGTCTGAGTAAAGACGGTCTGGTGCAGTGTCGTTGCCGCCCGGGTTACACCCAAACAGGCCTCACGGCGGAGGGTCAGCCAGTCTGCCAAGGCGCAGGCGTCGTCCACTGCAACAAGAATGAAATTCTCAAGGGGCGAAATCCGGACGGCAGCCCCTATTGCGTACCCGTCGTCCGCAAATGCGGCACCGTGAACTTCGGCAGCACCGACGCCACTTGTCCGAATGCCGGTTGGTTGGAAAACATCAACCTCGGCTACTGCAAGCCTGTCGGGAAAAAGGGCAAGAAAACGACGAGCCGGGACATCAAGTGTGACACCAACCAGGGCTACTGCTGCTGGTATGAGGAAAAATGACATGAGCAAACAACAAGGCAGCTCGCTTCTCGAGGCCATCATCGCCATCGCCGTCCTGGGCATAGTCGTCGGCGCCGCCTCGACCTACTTCGCCCAGTCGAGCACCGCTCTGCGCGTCGAGAACGCCAAGCAAAT
>JAYVBB010000557.1:0-2376 GCA_043750715.1 Pseudomonadota bacterium
GGAGGATTACGTCACGCGGAACGAAGCAAAGCAGAGCATTTTCTGGTGGATCGAGGTCTTCTACAACCGCCAACGCCTTCACTCGACCCTTGACTATCGATCGCCGGAGGCTTACGAGCGGGAGTCAGCGTAAACTCTGTGTCCGGTTTTCTGGCGGAACATCATGAGTGGGAAGGTGCAAATCGAAAGATCTGGACCTTGTGACTTTTGACTCACTTCAAGTTGATCGGTTGCAGCTTTTAGCTTTTTCGTTTTAGGTTGCTTTGAAGTTGGCCGACCCGCCTTACCTCAGCAGCTTCTCGATCTCCGTCTGCGTCTTCTTCCACGCCGGCCGATCCGCCATGCGGTTGTACCAGCTTTGCAGATTCGGGAAATCCCCGAGCGAAACCTGCGCCAGCTTGTGATTTGCCACGAACGGCAACAGCGCCACGTCCGCGATCGTGATCCCGGATCCCGCCAGATACTGGCGGCCCAGCAGGTAACTCTCGAGGCGCGGCAAGTGACGGGTCAGCTGAAACTGCGCGTCATCGACGAACGCCTGCACGGTCGGCCGCCCGAACTTCGGGGCGAAGTGGAGGTTCCACGCCAGCGTGTACAGGAACCGCCCGACGTGCAGCGTCGTGTATTCCATCACCTGGTCGACGTGCGCGCGCGCCTCGAGGTTGGCGGGATAGAACGAGTCGAGCTCGTAGCGTTGCGAGAGGTAACGCAGAATGGCGTTGGACTCGCCCATCGAATGGCCGCCGAGTTCGATCGTCGGCACGGCCGTGAACGGGTTGAGCTGGCGGAACTGTTCCGTCTGCTGCTCACCCTTCATGAGATCGACCGTCTGGTACTTGTAGGGGCGGCCGGATTCCTCGAGGAAGAGTTGAACCTTGGCGGCGAAAGGCGAGATCGGATTGCCGTAAAGCGTCAGCGTTTGGCTCATTTTCCATCCTCCCGGAACGGTTGACTTTTTGCGCGGCCAAAAAAAGTTCGGCCGCGTTTTGAAATTTCCTTTATATCTACTACGGATGGTGGACGTGCCTCAACATCAGGTCCTCGCGGGCCAGGACGGACTGACGGGTTTCCACCGCATCATCAGCCGGTGGTTCACGGCGCGTTTCTGCGTCCCGACGGACCCCCAAAGACTCGGCTGGCCTCACATCCAGGCGGGCCGCGACACCCTGATCGCCGCTCCCACGGGCTCCGGTAAGACGTTGACCGCGTTCCTGGTTTGCATCGACCGCCTGCTGAAGGACGGCCTCGCCGGCAAGCTCGTCGACGAGACGCGCGTGCTTTACGTCTCGCCGCTCAAGGCGCTCGCGAGCGACATCCGGAAAAATCTCGAGATGCCTCTGCTCGAGATCGAGGCCGGAGCGGAGAAGGAAGGCACTAAGATCCCGGAGATCCGAAGCCTCGTCCGCACCGGCGACACGCCGGCCCACAAGCGCCAGCAAATGCTCAAGCGCCCGCCGCACATCCTCGTGACGACGCCCGAGTCGCTCTATTTGCTGCTGACCGGCGACAAGAGCCGCCAGATCCTGAAGACCGTCGACACGGTCATCATCGACGAGATCCACGCGCTCGCCCGGGACAAGCGCGGCTCCCATCTCATGCTCTCGCTCGAACGCCTCGACGCCCTCTGCCACAAAAAGCCGGTGCGCATCGGCCTTTCCGCGACGCAGAAACCGATCGACGAGATCGCCTCGTTCCTTTCAGGGAACGGCAAACGCCAGCCACCCGTCGTCGTCGACACCGGCCACACCCGCCAGCGGGATCTCGCGGTCGAAGTGCCGAAGACCGAGCTTTCCGCCGTCTGCTCCTACGAGCAGTGGGAGGAGGTCTATCACCGCATCGTCGAGCTGGTGAAAGAGCACAAGAGCACGCTGATCTTCGTCAACACGCGCAAGCTCGCCGAGCGCGTCGCCTTCCAGCTGGGCCAGATTCTCGGCGAGTCCCAGGTCGCCAGCCACCACGGGTCATTGTCCAAGGACCGGCGGCTTGCCGCCGAGGAAAAGCTGAAGAACGGGGAGCTCAAGGCGATCGTCGCCACCGCCTGCTCGAGCTCGGCATCGACATCGGCCACATCGACCTCGTCTGCCAGATCGGCTCCCCGCGCAGCATCGCGGTGTTCCTGCAGCGCGTCGGCCGCGCCGGTCACAGCGTCGGCGCCATCCCAAAAGGCCGACTCTTCGCCCTGACCAGGGACGAGCTCGTCGAGTCGGCCGCGCTGATCCATGCCGTCAACGCGGGTCTCCTCGACAAAATCGTCATGCCGGAAAAACCACTCGACATCCTCGCTCAGCAGATCGTCGCCGAGGCCGCCACCCGCGAACTCTCCGAAGACGAGATGTTCGCCCTGGCGAAAGGCGCTTACCCCTACCGGAATCTGGA
>JAYVBB010000558.1:0-9999 GCA_043750715.1 Pseudomonadota bacterium
GCTGGTCCGTACCGCGGTGGTGACGCAGTTCGCCTACCTGGCCCCCGACGACGCGTTGCTCGACATCCTCGATGGAGCCCTAGCCAATCCGCAGCGGGACCTGCCAGTGCTCGAAGGCGCCAATCTTTGCGGCATCGTCACGCTCGACGCGATCAAAAAGGGCTTGGCGGGCGGCTCGCGCCGCGTGCTCGTCCGTGATGTCATGGCGAAGGACTACGCCGTCGTTCACGTCGAGGAGAGACTGGCGGACGCCCTGGCGTGGATGCTCGCCGAGGACCTCTGGGTGATGCCCGTAACCGATGGTCACCAGCTCGTCGGCATGCTCAGGATTGCCGACGCGGAGGACGTCCAGCTCGAGCACTCGGCGCAGACCGACGCGCTGGACGCTGCGAGTTGAACGTCAGACGCACCGCCAGTCGATCAAGCCGACCAGGTCCGGAATGGTAACCGGTTTGGCGACGAAGACGTCGAAGCCCGCGTCCACCGCCTTCTCTTTGTCGCTCTCGCCAGCGTAGGCAGTCAGCGCCACAGCCCGCGGGACCCGCGCGCTCGCACCGGGATTGGAACGGATGCGGCGCATCAGGCTGTAGCCGTCCTCTCCGGGCAGGCCGATGTCGCTGATCATCAGGTGAAACGGCGTACGCCCTATGGCGCCTAGCGCTTCCGCGGCGGTACGAGCCGGATGCACGACCGCGCCTTCCAGCTTCAGGCCGGCGCAAATGAAGGAGAGCGTCTCCTCGTCGTCTTCGACGACGAGGACGTCCCAACCCGCAATGCTGGTTCTCGCGGAAGGCCCTGCGGGTTGTACTCGACGAGCGGAACGATCAGGATCGGCGACGTGGCTCGGCAGTCGCACCGTGAACGTCGCGCCTTGCCCGGGTCCTCCGCTCGCGGCCGCGACCGTCCCGCCGTGGATTTCGACGAGATCTTTCACGATCGCCAGGCCTAGGCCCAGCCCGCCGTGGCTTCGCGTCGACGAGCTGTTCGCCTGACGGAATCGCTCGAAGACATACGGCAGGAATTCGGGGGCGATCCCCTGCCCGGTATCGCGCACGGAGAGCTCGAGGAAGTCGCCATTTTGCGTCGCCACGAGCGCGATCTGGCCACCTGCGGGCGTGAATTTCAGAGAGTTGCCGAGCAGGTTCCGGATGACCTGGCGGAATCGCGTCGAATCGAGCGCCAAGCGCCGGACGGCAGGATCGACCGACCGTTTGAGCGTGATGTCCTTGGCCCGAGCAGCCGGGCGCAACGAATCCATGACGTCGGCAAGGATCGGCTCGAGCTCCTGCACTTCCGGCTGGATCTTGAACGTTCCTATCATGATGCGCGACACGTCGAGCAACTCGCCGACCATCGTCGTCTGCTCCATGGCATTTCGCATGATGATTTCCAAAGCTTTCGCCTGGTCGTTGGCGTCCAGGCGCCCGTTTTTCATCAGGTCCGTCCAACCGACGATGGCGGTCAGCGGCGTGCGCAGCTCGTGCGACAGCGTGGCCAGAAATTCGTCCTTGATGCGGTCGGCCCGGCGGAGCCGCTCATTCGCAGCCGCCAGATCCGCGGTTCCGGCCGCGATTCCGGCCTCCAGCCTTGCCTGGTCGCGCCTGAGATCCGCGGCGCGTTGGTCCTGCTCTTGCCAAGCCTTCGAGGCGATGCCAGAGAGCTTACGGCCGTACAAGGCGACGGCGCAAACGATGATCAGAATCGAAGCCGCGATCGCTGCTTCGAGGCGCCGCAGACGCTCGCTCGCCGCGGCCTGAGCGTTGAAAAGGTCGTCTTGGATCCCGGCGATGTGTTGCCGGGCGTTGCGGAAGGCATGCAGCACTTGCGCGTAGTCGCGGTCCATGTTCGCCATCTCGGCACCCGCCGACTCGCGCCGGCCGGCGGCGAAGTCCGCGAAGATCCTGCGGGCAAGCCGGACCATCGTGTCGGTCGAGCTGCCGATGCGAACGAGAGCGTATTCAAGGTCACGTCCCGGCGGCAGGTCGGCCTTCAGCGACTCGAAGGCCGCATTGTAGGCTACGAGTGCCGTGTCCATGCGCTGCGACTCCAGCGGCACGTTCAAGGTATCGAAGACGTCGTTACCTGGGGCGTTGACGTCGCCGACCATGCGTTCGAGTTCCGAAAAGCGGGCGCTACGGTCCGCCCACGCCTTGTTGACGGCGATGGACTGCGAATAGTTGCCGAGGATGCTGTGAGTGGCGAAAAGACTCAACGAGATCGCGACGAGGTCGAACAGGGCGAGGACGTAATAGAGAAGGTGCCACTTCGGGTAGCGGGAGGTTGCAAGCGACGATTTGATACGGCGAAGCATGAGGCAGATATACACCTGCGCTCCCGCCCGCACAACGCGTGAAAACCCTGAACCCTTAGAGCGGTAGCTCCGTTACGGTAGCCTTAGTAATCTTCACGTCTTCCACCGGTCGGTCGCCGGCAGCGGTCTTGACCGCGCCGATTGCCTTGACCACGGCGAGGCTGGCTTCGTCGGCGGTCTGACCGAAACCCGTGTACTGGCGGTCGAGGTAAGGCACTTTTTCCAGACAAAGAAAGAACTGGCTGCCGGCCGAGTTCGGGTCCTGGGCACGCGCCATCGAGAGGGTGCCGGCTTCGTGCTTCCTCTCGTTGAATTCCTGGTCGACGTTGTAGCCGGGTCCGCCCGTACCGTTGCCCGTCGGGCAACCACCCTGAATGACGAAGCCCGGGATCACCCGGTGGAAGATCAAGCCGTCGTAAAAACCAATCTTGGCCAGACCGAGGATGTTCTTGCAGTGGTTCGGCGCGACGTCCGGCCAGAAGTCGATCTTGATCTTGCCCTTCGTCGTATCCAGCTCGAGCTGATACTTGTGCGTGGCGAAGTCGATCGATTTTTGCGCTTCCTGGACGTCTTTCTTGGCGCTGCCTTGGAACATGGCGGGTCTCCTCTCATTTTGAGCAGGAGATCCTATAACACTTTACTTCCGGGCCACCAAGAGCAGGGTATGGCCGTCTTCGAGGCCGGGGTGCTCGGAATCGATCATGAATCCGGCCTCGAGAACGAGAGCTCTGAGCTCTTCGCGGCTGTGCAGCTTGTAGGGCACGAGGCGCGCCATTTCACGTTCGAATTCGAGGACATGATTGAATTGGTGCTTCAGGGTCTCGAAGCGGCCGGTGGCCTCGAGGTGGGTGCGGACGGCGTTGAAGTGCGCCTCGATGCCGCCCGTCGGCAGGATGCCGCTAACGGTGAGCTTGCCCCCCGGTTTCATCGCTTTGAAGGCCTGGGCGAGGACAGCGGCGGGGTCGTGCAGACGGTGGAGGGCGTGCATGATCGTGACTGCGTCGTAACGACCAGCCGGCACGTTTTTCATGTCTTCGAGATCCTGGCGGACGATGCGCGGAGTCTGGCCGGACTGCTCGAAGCGGTCTTTGATGCGACGGAGGAGGTGCACGTCGTGCTCGACGGCGGTGACGCTCGCCCCGCGCTGCAGCAGCGCTTCGGTCATCATGCCGGTATTGGCTCCGAGGTCCATTACCTTATGTCCCATCAGGACCTGGGAGGCGTGCAGCGCGACCAGCTGCTCGCGGCCCGAGAAACCCTCGAACAGCCCGTCGTAGGAAGCAGCATAACGGATGCGCTTGGTCTCGAGCGCGATGCGCGCGAAGAGCTTCTCGAAGAACTCGTTGCGCTTGTTCACCGAATTGATGTTCAGGACCACGTTCCAGCCGATGATGCGGCCGGAGCGGCGGTCGACGATCGGCGCCATGATCTTGGTGAAGACCATGCGGCCCCACTCTTTGGATATGTACGTCGCGCGCTCGCGGTCGGTGATCGGAATGATGCCTTCGCCGTAGAGCGCGTCGGTGCGCTTGGGAATGCGGCGGAAGTTGTCGAGGAGCTTGAACCAGTGCGAGACGTGGGCGCCGCGCTTGATGCCCGGGATGTGGCCGAAGACCAGGTCGAAGGCCGGGTTCCAGTCGATGAAGCGCTGCTCCTGGTTCAGGACGAAGGTCGGCACGTTCGCCGAGAACATGGAAAGGTCAAGGCGCGGATCGTGCTCGTCCCAGAGGGCGAGGCCGCCCTTCTTCAGTTCCTCTTTGGTACGCGTCGAGCGCACTTTGGACTTCGCCGCCTCGGCGTCGAACACCGAGCGGATGGCCAGGCCGGCGCTCCGGCCCTTCTCGCTCAGCACCGGCCAGAAAGCGAAAAGACTCAGCTTGATACCTACCAGCGTGCCCACGAAGGTCACGGGATTGAGATGCGGAGAGCGCAGGCCAAAGGCATTGAGAAGGGCCGCGCCGCCCAAAGCGACGATCCCTGCAATCACTAAAACCGCGCCCCATTGAGCCCGAGTCAATTGTCCGGAAGTCATAACGCACTCCGCTTCATAAGCAACAACCACTGCAGCCCATTAGTGCAAAGTCGAAGCCATCTGCCAGCACCCCGCAGTTCGGTTGTAAGTTATTGAGACTAATAGTATATTGAGATTCATCCCAGGCCGGATGCTTGGCTACCGGTTAGACACCCGGCCGGAACCTGGCACTGGCGTTGCACTAAGAGGCTCGAGCCAGATGGGGACCTGACCCCCGCCCGAGCTCGAAGCTGTAGTCCCTGCGGAGTGTTCAAGATGCTGAAGTGGTTGCCCGAACGTCAGAAATCAAAGCCCTCGAACAAGGCCAAATCTGTGCCCGTCGCGGCGCTGTGTGCCCTGTCGATGCTTTTGACGGACGTCGGATTCGGCAACGTGGTCGGCACCGATACGCAGAACTTCAACCCCACGACTTCCGGTTTGGACTTCGTGACGGTTCAGTCATCAGAGACGCTCGACCCGGGCGTGATCAACTTCGGCCTCTTCCTCAACCACGCCGTGAACTCCCTTCCCTACTTCGACGACACGGAGCAGGGCCGGACCAAGTACACCGACTCGCTGCTCGGCGCCGACATCAATGTGGGCGTGGGCCTCCTCCCGGGCTGGGACATCGGCGTCTCCGCCCCCCAAGTCCTGAAACAGGAAGTCTCGTCCGAAGGCTTCCACGGCCAATACGGCGAAAAGGGCAACACCGAGCTCCGCGTGAACACCAAGTTCCGCCTGGTCGGCGACCGCGAAGGCGGCCTGGCCGTCGTCGGTTCCGCCAACATCAACCGTATCAAGAACAACCCGTTCACGGGCGAGGGCGCCGGCCCCACGAAAAATCTCGAGCTCGTCGCCGACACCACGATCGGCAACCTGAACCTCGGCTTGAACGTCGGCCACCGCTGGCGCCAGCCGGGCAAAGCGATCCCCGAAGCCGCGCCGATCGAGCCGCTGGGCAACCAATACATCGCTTCCGGCGCCTTGAGCTTCCTCTTCACGTCGATCGACACCAAGTTGATCTTCGAGCTCTTCGGCTCGAAGCCCGCGAAGAAAGAAACCGAGAACTCCGATCGCCTGGCGTCTACCGCTGAAGCACTGATGGGCATCAAGCACGACTTCACGACCTCGCTCGCCGGCCACCTCGGCGCCGGTACGGAACTCGTCAACGGCCGCGGCTCGCCCGATTGGCGGATCTACGCCGGCCTCAACTGGACCGTCGGCCCGACCTTCTCGAAGCCCCGCGGCGCGGAGCGCGCCGAAGACGTGAAGTCGACCGCCTTCTCGAAGAGCGACCCGTTCCAGGGCCCGCCGAAGGCGAAAGAAAAAATCGTCATTCACGACATCCTCTTCGAGTTTGACTCGGACAGCCTGATCGTCGGCGAAGCCGACGACACGCTGAAGCGTCTGGTCGGATACCTCATGGTCAAGCCGCAGTACACGCGCCTGATCATCGAAGGGCATACCGACTCGATCGGCACCGATCAATACAACATGGATCTGAGCCGCCGCCGCGCCCAGACCATCAAGAAGTGGCTCGTCGAACGCTTCAAGCTCGACCCGAACAAGGTCGAAGCCGCCGGCAAAGGCGAACGCTTCCCGATTGCCGACAACGGCAACTATCAAGGCCGTCAGCTCAACCGCCGGGTCGAGTTCACGATATTCCGTAACGTCAAGTAGTCCGTTCCCTCCCCGTTTCCCCGTTTCCCCGTTCCCCTTTCTAGCTGAGTGCGATCCGTCCCCTTCCCAGCCCCCCGTTCAAGGAGTTCCTGCCGTGAAAGTTCAAAGTTCCTTCAGAGCATTGGCGATCCTCGTCGCCGCTGGCGCGCTGACCTTCAGCTGCCGTCCGGCGTCGTACGAAGTGATCAAACCGAAAAAGAAGCACAAGACGAGCGAGAAGGGTGATCCCAACGGTGTGACGCCTCCCGAAGGCGAAACCAAGGGCCCCGAAGCGCCGACTCCGCTCGAGGGCAACGTCCCCCCGACGGCTCGCGTCGAAGTGATCCTGAACAACAAGTCCGTCGTGAAAGTGAAGGTCGGCGAGCCCGTCCAGGTCCGCCCTTCGTATGACACGCTGGATCCGGACGACATCGGCAAATCCGACTGCACCAACCCGGGCATCGTGAAAGCCGACTATGGCATCGAAAACGGCGAAAGCCCGAGCGCCGACCGCGGCGAGACCTGCGACACGCTCGCCGTCCCCTACACCTTCAATCAAGTCGGCGATTTCGAAATCTCGATGACCGTCACGAGCAACGAAAACGAAAAAGCCGTCGCCAGCATGATCCTCACCGTCGTCGACGCCAACGCCCCTGAAACGGACGACGGCGGCTTCACGATCACCGCCGACCCGATGGTCGCTGGCATCGGCCAGCTCGTCACCTTCGTCGGCGACTGCAAGACGACCCAGACCTTCGTCATCACCTGGGACTTCGGTGACGGCGCCACGGGCGCCGGTGTCTCGGTCACCCACGGTTACAAAGAGATCGGCCAGAAGCGCGTCGAAGCGACCTGTACGGAAGAAGGCGGCAAAGCCCGCAAAGCCGTCGTCACCGTCGTCGTCATCGACAAGCCGATCGACATTCCGGGCCGCCCGACCAAGCCGACGGATCCTACGAATCCCACGGATCCGGGCAACCCGCCGCCCACCGACCCCACCGATCCGGGCAACCCGGGCCAAAACCCCGGCCAGAAGCCTGGCCAGACTCCGGGCCAGGACCCGGTCACTCCTCCGGTCCAGTGCCCCACCGGCGACTCGGTCTAAGACGACCGTTCTAGTTAGGGTTTCGTAAATCTCCTTGCACGATGAGCGTAGGCACGGCAGCCTGCGCTCTTACTTTTCGTGCACGGACGGTGAGCGTGAGCAGCCCGGATCCCCGCAGCGTTTTCCCGGAAGAAGCCCTCGGACGGGTCAAAGCCGTGGCGCCGATCAAGATCGGCCTCTCCGGCGCGGGAGTGTTTTCAGTCGACTCGACCTCCGGCTCCTACGTCGTGCGCTTTCACGGCGGGGATCCGAATCTTTGGCAGAAGGCCATCCGGATGCAACGCCTGGCGTCGACCGCCGGCGTCGCCCCGAAGATCGTGCACGTGGACGACGCGCAGCACGCGACCGTCACCGACCGCATCACCTACTTCCCGATCGGGGCCGCGTTGGCGAATCCCGAGCACCGCAAGAACGCGATGGGCAGCCTGGTCTCGCAGCTTGCGGCTTTGCATGCGATTCCCCTTCCCGACGGCGACTGGCAGAACCCCGTCGCGCTCGCCCAACCGCTTTGGGACGAGCAAAGCCGCCGTCCCGGCTTTCCGGCGTGGGCCAAGTCCTACGGCTCCCGCCTCAAGGACGTTGCGCAGACGCTCGAGAAAGATCCGCGAATCGTCTTTAGCCACTGCGACCTGAATCCCGCCAACGTGCTTTGGGACGGGTCGCGTGTCTGGTTCGTCGACTGGGAAGGCTCGGCCGGGGCGCACCCCTATCTCGACCTCGCCGTCTTCACCAACTTCGTCAGCATGCCGGACGAGGACGCCCTGGGCTTTCTTTCGGCCCAGGAAGGCAAAGTCACAGATCCTTCGCAGAAGCTCCTGTTCGGGAAGCTCCGTGATTTCGCGCGACTCGTCTACGGCGCGGTCTTCATGCGCCTGATCCCGGACCTGGACGACGTCTCGTTCGCGAGCCGCGAGGAGACGCCCTCCCTCTCCGAATGCTTCGCCCGGATGATGAAGGGCACGCTTCTTCTCAATCAACCGCAGGGCCAGGCACAGGTCGCCGCGGCTTTTTTCAAGCAACTCTAGGAACCCGCGCATGCTCGACCACACTGGCTACAACATGGCGAATCCGAAGAAGAGCCGGGCGTTCTACGAAAAGGCGCTGGCACCGCTGGGCTACAAAATCCTGATGGAAATCCCGACGGAGTTCACCGGAGGCAAAGTCGTCTTCGGAATGGGCGTTCCGCCGAAGCCGGACTTCTGGCTCGCCGAAGGCACGCCGAACGAGCCCCGGATCCATCTGGCCTTCCGTGCCGCGAACCGGAAGCAAGTGGACGAGTTCTACAAGGCGGCACTTGCCGCGGGTGGTCGGGACAACGGCCCTCCCGGGCCGCGTCCGCACTACCACAAAGACTACTACGGCGCGTTCGTGTTCGACCCCGACGGACACAACGTCGAGGCCGTTTGTCACGATCCGCAGTAGGACGATGCAAAAGGCCCACCGCCGCTTTCGGCAGTGGGCCTTCGTCAATCTCTGTTTAGCTTACTTGATGCCTTCGAGCTTGCCTTGCGGAACTTCCGGCGGGGCGACGCTGGTGGCCGAGGTCGCCAGGACTTCATAGCCGCGAGCATTCGTCGTGACGGTGGTATCGATGGCATAGACGCCGTCCGTGCCTTGCGCGAAGCACTGCTCCGTGATTTTCGAGCCTTCGTTACCGGCGAAGCGAGGGTCTTTGTCCGCACTGATGTTCTGGCTCTCGCGCGGGTGCCAGAAGCGCACCGGCTGAAGCGTGTTCGCTTCGCTCGGTTCGGCGAGCGCTTTGCGAATGCTGACTCCCGAGGTGGCGCCAGAGACGCCGCAGCCTTTTAGTACGCCGTCCGTCGAACTGACGTTGAAAAGGAAGCCGCGCGCGGACTCGTTGTATCGGCCGCCCGGATTCATCCAGTAGGATAGATTGCCGGCGTTGGTCTCGGGGTTCATGTCAAACGCGACGTATTTGATCGCATGAATCTCGGCGTTGGTCGCTTCCTCCGAGACGCCTTCGTAGTTCACCAGGCCGTTCGCGTCGAACGGCTCGACGTCGTTGACGATCTGGGCGCGGCGCAGCTCAAGCTGGACGCGCGGCGAACCGTCGGCGGCGGTGGAGTTGCGGTAGTTTATGCTCATCGCGTCGTTCTTGTTCTCGGAGTTGTTCGGGTCGGAAGTCTGGCCTTCCCTCATGCGGAAAGCGCCCGGACGTTGGAACCATAGCGTACCGGCGCTCGAGCCGTCAGCGGACGGCGAATGCACCAGGTGCACTGCCAGCGAGCGGCCTTCGCCGTTGGTGACGCTGATGTCGCTCCGGTAGACCGGGCTGCCGTCTTTGTCTTCGAGGCGGCTGATCGAAGCCGTGCCGATCGTCAGCATACCCTGACTCGCGTTCGCGAACGAAGGGGCGAGGTCGAGGGTGGCACCGACGTCGGGAAGATCACCCGAAAGACCGTCTTTCTTAGCTTGGCAAATCATGCCTGTCACCAGTGCTAGGGCGGTGTCGACCGCTTGCACCGCGTCGTCCACTTGGCCGCGCGTGAAGGAGACCATACAGGCCTCGCTAGTACCGTTGGTGCCGTCGATCGTACCAAAGGTCCGGTCCTGTCCGGAGATCTGCGTCGGGTTCATGTCGCTGTCAAACTCGTAGCACGTTACTTCGCTGTGTTGTCTCAGCGCCCGGAATTGACGAGGATCGATGCAATCGCCTTCGCCCGACATCTTTTTCTGATTGTCGTCCTTTTTTTCCTTAGTCGTCTTGCCGGCGTTCGGATCTTCTCCCTCTTCTTCAAGAGCCAGGGACGAAGCCGAGGCGTCGGGGAAGACGGAGACGGCGAGCGAGGTCGGATAGGCCGCCGCGAGAATGTTGCCGGTGGCGGCGACGCCCCCACCGCCAGGCGAGTTGATCGCCGTGGTGTATTCGTCGTCGCCGTCGTCTTCGTCGTC
>JAYVBB010000559.1:0-2278 GCA_043750715.1 Pseudomonadota bacterium
CCTATATCTGCAGCCCGGCGAGTCGGCTCACTTCACCAGCTCCGGCAGCTGGACGATCTGGACCGGAAAAACGGCGCCGTTCAGCGGCGACGGCGGCGACAACCTGACCACCGTCGACGGCTGCAAAAAGGGCGCGCTGGTCGCGAAAGTCGGGCTTTCCCTCGACGCCGAGAAGATCTGCGTCGGCGCCGAAGGCGACGTCACGGCGCCGGCGGCCGGCATCGTCTATCTCGCGATGAACGACTCCGCGTCGCCGGCCTTTCACGACGGTGCGCTTGACGTGGCGATCTCCAGCATCTCGAACACTGCGCCGACGCTTTCGGCACGCGACGCGGCGAGCTTCGATTTTTGCAGCCTGGCCTCCGGCTGGGCCGAAGTCGAGACGGCGGGCGGCTTGCTGTTGACCGTCCCGGCGGCGCTCGCCGCCAGCCAGCAGACCGCGCTGCCGGCGTCGCTCGCCAAGCTCGACGCCATTTACGACCGCGCCGCGGAGCTTTTCGGCGAACCGCCGTTCGCGGGCGAGGCATTGCGCTTTTATCCGGACTTCGCCGTGCGCCGCCGCGGCTGGATCGTCGCGGGAAATCCTTTGCTCTACGATCCGAAGAACCTCAACGCCCAGACGCCGAGCGCGATGAAGATCCTGGCGCTCGGCGAAGAAGGCTCCAAGCTGTTCGACTTCGCGCGCGCCATCGGCGTCGACGTGTCGCGCGCGAAGGGCGGCCGCTATCAGGCGGACGAGAACATGGCGGAAGCCTGGGGCGCCCTCGTCGCCGCTTACGTCGGAGAGAGCGTCCCGCTCGGTCCCTGGCCCAGGGAGGCTTGCCTCGACGCCGAACGGCACGCGGCATCCGGATCCTTCGCGGACTTCTCCGCCGACCCGTGGCTGCAGCTCTGCCTGCTGACGGAGCTGCAAAAGGCCAAAGGCTGGGGCCTTTTCACGGAGTTTTTCGCGTCACTCCCCAGCGATTGGACGAACGTCCTGCCGCAGGCTCCGACCCCGCTCGAGTCCTGGCAATGGGTTTACGCGCAGCTAAGCATGGTCTCAGGCGCGGACCTGTCGGCAACGTTTGCCCGGTACAGGGTGCCGCTGCCCTGATGTGCTAAAATGAGGGCATGCCCCAAGCCTTGTCCCCACCCTCGCAAGAGCCGATCCTTCGCCTCGCGCCGTTCGTGCGCGGCGTCGCCACGAAGGACCGCGTCGTCATCCGCCGTGCCGATCAGCCGGAATACCTGAACCTCACGCTCGCGGAAATGGACGTCGTCGAGGACCTCAAAGCTGCGCCGACGACGGTCAGCGAATTCCTTGGCCGCCATCTCGCCGGTTACAAAGGTTTGGACCTGAAGGCTGCCGTCAGCCTCCTCATGCATTTGCATCAAGCGAAGCTGATCGCCGACACCGCCGGAGAGACGCAGGCGCGCCTCAGGGAAATCTCCGGCCGGGGCCACGGCCAGGCCGCCTCCGGCTTGCATATGGTCCTGAAGGCCGTAAAGACGGTCCTCGATCTGCCGCTCGTGACGTTTCACTCGGCGGACGTGCATCCGGTCTTCCGCTACCTCGGGCGCCTCATCGTGTCGCTGCCGGCGGTTTGCGCCGCCATCGCCGTGACCCTCATCCTCGGGTTCTACTCCGGCTTCGTGACGTTGCCGTCTCCCGACTCGGTCGGCTTCAACTTCGCCGCGCCCGAGATGCTGCTCGTCAAAACCTTCTTTTCGTTCTCGCTCGCCGCGAGCTGGATCGCGTTCCTGCAGATCGCCGCGCTTTCCGGCGCCGGCGCGCGCTTCGTCGGCGGCGGCGTCCGCATCACGGGCCTGTGCGTGATCCGGCTGGCGGTCAACGACCAGGACGCGCTGATGCTGCCCAAGGCGACGCTGCTTCGCTACCACCTGGTGACGCTGCTCACGCCCTGGGTCACCGCCCTGGCTCTCTGGCAAACAGTCGACGCCAAGGAGTTCAGCTCGCTCGCCGGCCTGATGACCGGCACGTTCGTGATGATGGGCTTCCTGATGCTTTGCCCGCTCTACCGTTCGCCATTGGTCAAAATCGCCGAAGGGTATCTCGCGACGACGAGCTTCCTCGCGCGCGCCAACGCTTACTTGACCAAAGGCCTGTTCGTTTCCCTGCTGCGCAAGGACGACGGCAAGAAGGCGAGCGACAGCGCCGGCACGCAGCTCTGGATCACCGCCTTCGCTTGCTTCTCGATCCTCTGGCTTTACGGCATACTTTTGGCCTTCGTCGATGCGACGATCAGCGCCGTTCCCGAGCTCTGGGTGCAGGTGC
>JAYVBB010000560.1:0-3375 GCA_043750715.1 Pseudomonadota bacterium
TCTGATCGAAAAGGGTCAGTTCAAACGCAACTACCGCTGGGCTGTCTCCGGCCGTCACAACCTGTGCGAAGCCTGGGGAGTGACCCGACTTCATGAGCCCAAAGAGAGCCTCAAGGTTCAGTGGGACGGCTTTCCGCTCGACTCGACGTTCTCACGCGGCCAGCTCCAAGAACCGACCAACCAGAAGAACGCCTACGACAGCCGCGAGTTCTTCGAGTTCAAGTTCGCCAACGGCCTCGCCATCATCGGCATCCAGGTCGACGCCAACGAAGCGCTGCGCCGGGCGAAGCTCCACGTCGAGCAGTATCACCTCGAGCTCGCGCGCCTGAACGTCGACTACCTCACCGACTACCGGACCGAGGTCGAAGTCGCCGGCGTTCAGTTGATCCATTTGCCGTTCTGGACGGCCGCCTACATGTACCGTCCGCGGACGTTCCTTCGCCACTTTTACCGGCCGAAGGAAAAGAACGTCGTCCTCGAAGGCTTCAACAACGGCATCCTCGGCGGCGAGCTGCCGCTCCGCCACAAGGACAAGCTGTGGGTGAACGCCGTCGTCTGCGGTGTCGCTTCGCTCGTCTTCTTCCTGCTCGGAATCATGTGGCACCCGGCGTTCCTGCTGATCGCGCTGTTCGGAACGGCGATCGCGGGCGGCAGTGCTTACATCGCCTCGGTGCGCGTGCAAGACGAAGAAAACAAAGCCCAGCTGGCTTCAGCTGGGCAACGCGGGCTCAAAGAAGCCGCGGGCTGACTTAGGAAACTTTGATGCCGAGCTCGGCGAGGTCGATCGGGTCCTCGATGGGGAGCTTGTCTTTTTCTTTTTCCAGCTTCGTGACGAGATGCGGGAAGTAGACCTTCTCGAGACGGGCCTCCAGATCTTCCTTCGTTACGGGCTTCGCCTGGAAAATGTGCGACGGAATGATGTCTTTCAGGTTTTCGAGGATCTTGGCTTCGCCGCCGATCCAGCTGACCATGATGCACTTCATCAGCGGATTGACGAGCTGGAGCTTCTTGTAGCACTCGACGCCGTCCATCTCGGGCATGATCAGGTCGATGCTGACGATCTCGGGGTTGTGCTTTTGCACCTGCTCGATGCCGACGACGCCGTTCTCGGCGAGGCCTTTGACGTGCATGCCGCAGGCTTCGAATACGCTTTTGAGTTGTTCGCGCACAGTCGCCGAGTCGTCGACGATCACTACGCTTTTTCCGACCCAGGGCTTCGCTGTCATCGGGTATCCTCCAGTTCACACTGATCTATCGACAGAATCCGGCAGGTGTTTAATAGGAAGATCGCCGACAGGATCCAAAAGACCCCTTGGCAGACTGCCGGCAGACGGTCCCCGCTGAGGGACAGCCACGGGTAGGCTTCGATCAATTGGCCGAGACGCATAACGATTTCGATGAAACTTGCGTGCATCGCCAAGATCAGCTCGCGACCCGGAAGAGCCGGCCCGCAAACTACGGCGACGAGACCCAGGACGAGCAAAAGGGAGAAGACCGGGACGAGGACGAGGTTGGCCAGGATGCCGAGCAGAGGCAACTGCCCGAAGGCTGCGGCAGCCATCACCGTCAGCTGCACTTGGGTCCAGAGCATGCGGCCCCGCAAGCCGCGAATCACCAGAAGGTACGCGGCCCAGCTCATCAACGAGCCTTCGCTGAGGAATCCGATCGGAAAGAAAACCGTCTGCAGTACGGCCGCCATTAGCAGTCTCTTCTTCAGCGTCGGGATGCCCGCCGTCACAGCACCCAGTTGAATGACGAGGTAGGTAAGAACCGAGCGCTGGGCCGCGGCCGGCATTCCGGCGACCCCGAGGTAGAGCAGCGCCAGCACCGCAGCCAGGATGTTCAGGCCTGAGGCGACGTGGCGCCACGCCGGTGGCCGAATCATGCGCAGCGCATAAGCGAGCTGAAAAGGAGCCCGCAAAACCAGGGACAAGGCGACGACGAGTAAGGATACGTGCAACCCGCTGACCGCCAGCAGGTGATACGTGCCGGTGCTCTTGAAGGCTGTCGTCACGCGTCGCGGCAGGACCGTCCGTTCACCGAGGATGATGCCCGCGAACCAGTTGCGCATGAACGGACGGTCGGCCTCCAGACGCGTGTGAAACCAGGCACGCAGACCCGCCACGGCAGCGGCGAAGGAACTGTCCTCGGCGACACTCTGGCTTCGGGCGACGAACGTGGACTGTCCGCCGGAAAGTGCTCCGTTCCTTGGCTTGAAACGTAATGATCCGTCAACGGCCGAACCCGGTGGGGCCGTCGCTTGAAATCGCCTGCCGTCCACCTCGACGATGACCGGTCGCGGCGCCGCGAGCGGCGAATCGGAGCGGACGATCTTGACGTCGTCGACGTTCGCCTCTTTGATGGGAGCCGCGTTGGCAAATCCCCAAGCGAATGCGGCGGAAAATACGAACGCGCGCGCCACGACTGGTCTCGTCTTAGCGCGGCTCAGCGCACAAGTGAGAACGATCGGCAGCGTCAAAGAACTGACGCCGGCCCTTCCAAACAAGACTCCCGCTACGAATCCAAGCAGCCATGGTGCCATCTTAGTTGAGCTTGTAACGACTTCTGCGCGACCTGGCCAAGGACATCCACGTCCGCCATCGCGGCGCATTTGTTTCCATGTTTCCGCGAGTGGTAAAATTGAAGGATGGTAGACACGAGCCGCCTCCAAGATTATCCAGGACTCGCCCGCTGGTTCGGCCAACGAACCGCGACGGCGGCGCCTTTCGACCGCCAAGGCGACGCCTTGGTGTACGCGACGTGCGAGGCGTTGACGCGCCGGCGCGGCGACGTCGTTCGCGTCTGGATCGTCGCGTTCAAGCAGTTTCTCGCCCGCTCCGACGCGCCACTCGCGGACTTCGTCGCCGCGGAGACGATCGTGCAGGAGTGTGACGCCGAATTCGTCGACCTGATCGGTGAGCTGGGCGAGGAAGCGATCCGCCACGACTTCGCCGACGACTTCTTCGACGCGATGAAGTCGGGCGCCGACAGCACCGGGCTCGTCTTCCTCCGCTTTCTGGCCGCCTGGACCGCGTTGAACAAGGGCGACCTCGAAGTCTGCGTCGCCGAGTGCGACAAGGTCGACGAGCCTTTCGCTTCGATCTACACGATCCAGGGCCAGGCCCTGCTCGAGCTCTTGAAGCCCAAGGAAGCGATCGAAGCGCTGAACATCGCGGTCAAGCTCTGCCCTACGGAAGTCCTGGCCTGGTTCCAGCTGGCCAAGTCCCACGTCGTGCTCAAAGAGCATCGTCCCGCATTCGCGGCCTTGAAAGAATGCCTGCGCCTTGCCCCGCAGAGCGAGGAAGTCTCGCTTTTCATGGCGATGGTGGCAAACGAAGCCCCGGACGCGCCCGACCTGGCGGAAGACGCCATGGC
>JAYVBB010000561.1:0-5969 GCA_043750715.1 Pseudomonadota bacterium
GCGCAACTATGTCAGCGGCTGGTCTGACCGTTTCGTTCCTCGCTGGCGCCACCGCCCGAGCCCAAGTGTCCTTCGGAGTCAGCTTCTGAATCAGCAGCGCGATGACAGCGGCCGAAAGGGTGACGAGGAGCGCAGTGCGAAACGTTGGCTTACTCACTAGATCTCCTCGACGCCAGCTGGAAGAGCTCAATGTACGCGCTGGCAGGTAGCAAACGCGTACGGATAGGTAGCGGCATAGACCCCGGGGCAATGGTAGGCGCAGCAATCAACGAACCAGCCGTTCGCCCAAGGATGCGACTCAAGCTGAAAGCCGCCAAAGTTTGTAAACTGGCAGAAGCCACCACCGCCCATCGCGGCGTAGCCGGCCGGACACTGCACTTGCTTTTGATAGTGGTATCCGGTGCAGCCGGGTGGTGGATTGGCCATACAGTTGATTGCGGCATTATCAATGTCCAGAGCCCCATAACAAAGAACCTGTTCTTTGTCCGGGGACATCGCGTTGCAAGCAAAACCTGGCGGGCTGGTGAACACGTTGCCAGCGGTCTGCGTGAAGTACTGCTGGCACAAGAACGCGCCTGGCGGAAAGACCTTCGCGTTAGCGGCGTTAAAGCTTAGCGGGGAGCCGTTGAGCGGGTCTTTAAAATAGTCACCGTCAGCAAGCGAATGGACGGCCGTGCCAGGCCTTGGACGGGCGACGCGAACGTCGACCCCCGCATTGTTGAAACACTGCGCAGTCGCCGTCCACTTGCCGATTGCGGTGCCGCTAGAAGCAACGCTCACGACGTTGCCGCTGGTCGTCTTCCGATAGAGCGTGATTCGCTGGCCGTCAGTGGGGCACGTCGCGACTTCGCCGGCTTCACAAGTCCCCCCTGGGCAAAAAGGGTCGATGGACTTTTTACAATCGACGTTTGTCATTAACGCTAAACTGATCTGTTGCTTGGCCGTGCCGAGCTCGGTCTTTGATTGAAAAGAGCTCATGTTTTTGTTCATGGTTGCCATAACCGTTGCGATGATGCCCATGATCGCCGTAGCCACTAAGACCGCAACAAGTGAGCTGCCGCTCTGGGTCGAGACGAACGAGGCGTGTACGAATAATTTCTGCATTTTTTTTGCCGCCGCGAAGAGAAGGCGCGACGATCCCCTCATCATGAATATCGGTTCTTTGCAAAGAGAACTTGAATGGTCGATCCCATCTCCGTGACAGTTCAAATCCCGTTTTTTCGAGCGCCGACCTAACGGGCAACCGGCTTTCAGCGGCAAATCCAGCGGACTTTCCTCCGCAACTGTTGGGGAATTACGGCCAAACAAAAATGGCTCGTGGTCGACCAACCTGTCTTGGGACAGACCGCCCTAGTAGTTGCCTTGGCCGAGAACGCCGGCGATACCGAGCGAGCGGAACAGCTGCACGTAGTTTGACGCGGAGGCAATCGTCTCGAAGCCGGTTTGACCCGTAGCGTATCGCCATGAGTGCTTGATGTTGTAGGCCGTGTCCTGCCAGATCACGTGAATGGTCTTCAGCCTGTCGACTGCAATCGAGGGGTTGACTTGCGCCGTGTTGGAGACCGTCCAGCTGGAAGTGAACGTCGCTCCCCAACGCACGGTCAGAGACCCGGCGAAGGCCCGGGAAATGGTGTAAGGGACTTCATCGGCGTCGAGCACGATCTTGGACAAGGTGGCTAGCCCATTGTAGGCGATCGACGTGTAGACCCAGCTTCCCGAGACGTTCGTCGCGACCGTGGTGTTGTCGTTGCACGAGTAGGAAATGTAAGCCTTGCCGGCGCGCGTCACGGCGATGCTCGGGTTCGAGGACTGGGAACCACAAGTCGTACCATTGGTGATCTTGTTGAGATCAGAGGCCGAAGTCGTAACCAGCGACCCCGAGGCATTCGTCGAATAGTAGATGGGCGACGACGACATGGAATCGGGCGAAGTATAGACGATGTGATCTTTGTCGTTCCCGTCGAGAGCGATGTCGATGCTGCCGGCCGTCATAGCTTGGCTCTGGGTCTTGACTGTAACGGGAGCGCCCCACGCGTTGGCGACCTGCGTAATCAGAAATACGTCATCGGTATCCGAATAAGCTGCGTGGATCTGGTTGTTAGAGTCCACCGAAATGCCGACGGAATTGGTCAAGGAGACCTGTTTGATGTCGGTCGGGGAGCCGAAAGCGCCGCCAACGTTGTCTACCATCTTGTATTTGAGGGGACCGGTGTCCGTAAATCCGGCCCGAATCCACCCGCCCCCGTCGATCACGACGTTGCCTTCGGAGGTGCCTGCCGGGTTGCTGGCGAGGGTCCAGTTCGTAGTGCGCTTCATGACCTTGACGCCCGCGTCGATGTAGCCCATCGCCATCATCGGTTGATAGATCGTCCGATTGCCGTTGCCTCGCGCACCCTTGATGGTCATGGTGTTGCTTAACTCCGACCCGCCTGCCGCGGGGTAGCTGCCGTCGAGGACGAACGACCCGGATTCGTTGCTGAAATGATCCACCCTCAAGCTGGGGGTGGCCCGGAAGCAAACGAAGTGGAGCTTGCCGTTTGCGTCGAATCCGAGGCGGGGTGGGTAGTTGAGTGCCTGAGTCGCAACGGCGCCGCCGGTCCACGTCGTCGCGATCAATTCCGTGACGTAAATTTTGCCAGCCTTGAAATACGCAATCGTCGGAGTTCCAGTCGGTGTCACGGCAATGTCGGGTGAAGTTCCGGCATCGACGGCGGAATATGACCACACGCCGGTTTTGTTGGTCGCGTAAACCACGTTGCTGTCGCACACGTAGGTGACGTGGGCGAAACCGTATTCATCGAGCGCGAAGCGGGGTTTGGCAATGGCTGAGCAGGTCGAGCCGGTCCCGCTCTTGTTGAGTTCACCCGCCATCGAGAGAACCCACGTTCCCGTGATGCGGTTGCCGTAGAAAATCGTATCGACGCCCGCGGCGACGTCATATTGCACGAAGACGACGTGCGGCTTGTCGTAGGAGTCGAGCGCGATGCTGATGTCGCTCGACCCGTGGGACGAGGAAGGATCGGCCCGGATCAGTTCCGGCGTCGGCCACCCAGCTTCGTTGACTCCCGAAGCGTACTTGACGTCGAAGGAGGCGACTAAGGCAACGTGGTTCTTGTTTTGGGAATCCATTGCGAGGCTGACGTCCGCGGGGTTCGTTTCCGCGACTTCTTGAAAGGGCACGGAGAAGAAGCCGGCGCTCGAGCCGACGCTCGACGAGATGAAGCCCGCAGGGGAAGTAGTTTCGACGTAGTGCAACGAGTCCGTCGGGCTGAAGGCAAGGCTGGCGTAGCGCGATTGCGAAGCGTCGCTCGTTCCTATGACAAAGGGCGCCCCGGATACGAACCTCACAATCCTGGTACTCGTTCCGTCAAAGAGCGACACAACGACTACAGGCGGCGAGCCGGCGGTCGGCGTCCCCGACGCCGTCGTCGGCAACGCCGAGTAAGCGAGCGCCTCGTTGAATGCATAAATCGCGTAGTAGTAGGTCGTCCCTGCGGTAAGGCCCGAGTCGCTAGCGAGCGCTGAAGTCGTCAAGGCGGCGATCGTGTTGCCGCTGTAATTCGCGCCTGCCGTATATGCAGTGCCGTCGACGGGAACATAATCGACTGCGCTGTCGGCTTTGCGGATGACTACGTAGCCAGTGGCGCCCGAACCGGTCGTCCAAAGGAGCGAATTGGAGAGGACGCCTGGAGTCGCTGAGGCGGCAGTCGGGTTGCCCGGTTTCGCGACCGTGACAGTGAATGGATAATTTGTATTTGAAACTGACTGGGAGTGCGTCAGCGCATCCTTGGCAGTCAGATCGATGCAGTAGGAATGTGCCGTCAGAAGCTGCGTCGTGACGACATAGGACGTGGCGGAGAGATCCAGGCTTTCCTCGACCAATGTCGTGCAGTTGGGCTCATAGAGCTGCAGGTCGTAAAGAACGGCCGTGGCGTCTGTTGCAGCCGACCAGCTGATTGAGGGTTTGCCGGTAGAGGACGGCGAGGTCGGGCCGAGAATTGCGAAAGGGCTCGGAGGAGTGTCGTCGACGAAGATGGTCCAGGCGCCCGAGTTGGTGGCGTCGCGGGGATGGCCTCCTGCGTCGGTCGCGCGGACACAAACGTAGTAGACGCCGTCGGCAAGCGGGGCGGCCGGCGCGAAATTGGTAACGGTTAAACCAGCCGACTGAGCCACGGGAGAGGAGCAGTCAGCAGCCAATGAGAGCTTGATGCCGTAGGTCACCGGGGTCGAGTCGGTCGACGCACTCCACGAAATGGATGGCGTTGTGCCTCCGTTGCCTACGCCGGAGGCGCCCGCGATGCTGAAAGGAGATGGCATCACGGTGTCGGTTGTCAGTACGAAGGTGCCGCTGTTGGCCGCGTTGAGCACTTCGCCTGCACCGTTTCTCGCCGTAAGCACAATATGGTGGACACCGTCCTGCAGAGGGCTGCCGGGGGTGTAAGTCGCGACCGTCAACCCGCTAGCCTGGGCTTCGATGGTGGTACAGGCAGCATCGGTGCAGACTTTGATGTCGTACGTTACCGTCGGATCGGCGAGGCGCGGAGCGTTGTTCCAGGTCACGACGGGAGTCGAAGTGCCGAAAGTCCGACCCGACGGATCCGAGAAGGTGAATGTGCCACCGTTGGCAGGGAGGATGTGCAGCAGAAGGGGTTCACCACTCTGCGCCAGCGTGCCGTCGCCGATCTTGGCCAGCACTTTCACGCAGTAGTCGCCCGACGCGAGCGGCGGGGCGATGGCGACGTTCGAGGTTTTCGTCGTTTGCGATTGGATCAACTTTTGGCAAGCGGCATCGAAAACCTGGACTTCATAGAGAGGGTCCTTGCCGATCGGCGCCGCCGTCCAGCTCACCGTCGGGTTGCCGCTGGCTTGCGTGACGGTCGTGGTGGTGATGGCGAGAGCGGGCCGGCTTTGCACCACGACCAGCGAAAGATAGTCGCCGATCATGACGTAAAGCTTCGGCGCTTCGACGGCGACGTCTTCCGGCGGCAGCTGGAAGATGGTGCCGACCTTGTTGCGCGCATAGACGGCAATCGTCTCGGGGTGCGTCAGGTCGATGCCCGTAAGAAGGTATTCGGGGAGACCTATGCGGATCTTCGCCGCGAGCGCGATGGTCCCGTCGATCTCGAGCGGAAAGGTCGCTTCGGGATCGAGCGTCGCGCTGAGCTCCGTGCTCGGGTCGATGCCGTTCGGAGCCTGGACCGTGAAGCCCTTGAGGGGACCGACGTCGACAGAGACCGTCTTCAGACCCTCTAGATCGATCGCGGGAATCTTCAAGACTTCGGTGCCAGCCCTGGTCGAGCCCGTTTCCTGGCCGGTAGCCGTCGCGGACGCCAACTTACCGCCGTTCTTGGTGACCGGCTTCAGCTTGGACGTACACCCCAAGAGGGCGAGCGCCAGGATGATCATAACCTTAAGCATGCCCACTTGATCGGCAGAAGCCGGCGCGAGCTTGAAGCTTTCAAATCAGGACAATATCCCTGATATAACATGACGTTCCATCTGGTGAATTTCGGCTAGATTGGGAGCAATGCCTGCCGGATGGCTGCCGTTGACGTCCTGCCCGTCGGCGTTCACTTGCGTCCCTCTGTCAGGAGCCCGGCACGTACTTGTGGAGCTTCACGAACACTGAGCCGATCTTGATCTCGCCCTGCACCTGGATCAGCTGTTTTTCCGGGGTGTTCGTCGCCACCCAGGCCCAGATGTCGCCCTTTTGCTGGAGCTCTTTACCGATGAAGGTGGTGAGCTTCAGCTTCACGGTGTCGTAGGTTCCCGCCGGAACCGTGATCTTCTCGAAGGAGAGCGGCTCGGCTTCCAGCCACCAGTTCTTCTCCGACGTGTAGACCGGAGCCCGCTCCTTCTTGCCGATCGTGAAGGTCCGTGAGCGCAGATTGTAGAGCACGCCCAAGGCGTCGATCGCGCCGGGCGAGAGGTCGTAGTCGGCTTCGATCTCTTTTTTCTCGGGCTGCTGC
>JAYVBB010000562.1:0-2475 GCA_043750715.1 Pseudomonadota bacterium
CCAGCCGGTAGCTGGATGGCGTCGCCGTCTCCGTCGATCAGCCAGCCGAGCACGTCGCGGAGCGAGCTGAAACCGAGGGTCCGGAGCTTGGGGCCTGAAAGCTCGTTGAGAACGCCGACCTCCGCGAGATTTTCCGGAGCGACGACGATGCCCTCGAGGCCCGCGGCCATCGCGGCGACGGCGAATGAGACGACGCCTTTGACCGGCCGCAGCTCCCCCTTCAGGCCGAGCTCGGCAGCGAACAGCCAACGCGCCGGATCGTGCCGGGGCTCCGTGTCCTTGATGAGAAGAGCCAAACTGACGGCGACGGGAAGGTCGAACTGATTGCCGTCCATCTTCACGTCCGCGGGCGTCAGACTGATCACGAGGCGGCGCGGCGGAATGTGGATGCCGAGCGCTTCCAGCGCAGCCCTCGCCCTTTCCTTCCCGTCCCGGCACACCTCCGACGTGTTGCCTATCAGCTGCATGGCGGCAAAGCCCCGGACGAAACCGCATTCGATCCGCGCCAGGCAGCTGTCCATCGCGTCCGACATGCCGGAATGGACGTGCGTCGGCGGATGCCCTGCTTCGAACTCGACGACTTCCATCGGGGGTACGACTTCTTCGCTTTCCATCCGTTCCTCCTCGTCTCTGGGACGACCCGCAGCCTGCCAGGCGGACGGGGCCGCGGGAAGCGACCCGCGGCGGACCGGCCCGGACCCGAGAAGATGAATGATTCCGAAGAGGAAGGACGCTTGAGGCAAGCCGGATAACGCGCTAGATTGCGTCGAGCAGTCCGCGCTGCGCGCTGAGCCTTCCCGCTGGTTACCCATAACGGCGCTGCGCGCCTCGGGTTCACGGCGCCTTTGCCCGATCCCTAAAGGACCCTTCTTCCGGCATGACCACCCAGCACCCGTTAGATCCAGCCCGCCAGGAACTCGGCGCGGCCATTCATCGCTCGCTGTCGGCCATGGCGCCGGCCGGGGTCACGCTGTCGCTCGGTCCCGTGGAGATCGGCCGGCTGCTCGAACAGCCGCCGGAGTCCAAGCTCGGCGACTACGCGATGCCGTGCTTCCGCTTCGCCAAGGACCTGAAGAAGAAGCCGCCGGAGATCGCCGCGGAGCTCGCGCAGGCGCTGCCGAAGACGGGCTGGCTCGACCACTGCCAGGTCGTCGGTGCTTTTCTGAACGTCTTCACCAACAAGACCCTCCTGGCTGAGCAGGTGATGAGCGGCGCAGTGGATCTCGCCGACGCCGGGACGAAAAAAGACCGCGTCATGATCGAGTTCTCGCAGCCCAACACGCACAAGGAATTCCACGTCGGCCACAGCCGCAACGTGTGCCTGGGCAACGCCTTGGTCCGCCTCTACCGGCGCTGCGGCTACGAAGTCGTCGCGGCCAACTACTTCGGGGACGAAGGCACGCACATCGCCATCGTGCTCTGGTACGTCGACAAATTCCAAAAGGCGCCGGCCGCGGGCCAGCGCCGGGGCGAATGGCTCGGGGCGATGTACCCGGAAGCGAAGAAATACCTCGGGGCGCTCGCCGGCCCGGACAAAGAACAAGCCAACGCCGAAGTCTCGACCGTGCTGCGCGCGATCGAGTCGCAGACGGGGCCGCTCGCCGAGCGCTGGAAGGAAACCCGCCAGTGGTCGCTCGACGAGTTCGACGAAATCTATGCTTGGCTCGACGTCCACTTCGACGTGCTCTTCTATGAGTCCGGCGTCTCGGAAGCAGCGCAACAGATCGTCGAGGAGTACCTGAAGAAGGGCGTCTTCGCCGTCGACCAGGGTGCCGTCGGGGTCGACCTCAAGGACTTCAAGCTCGGCTTCTGCATCCTGCGCAAACGCGACGGCAACACCCTCTACGCGACCAAGGACCTGGCGCTGGCCAAGTTGAAGTTCGGCCAATACAAGATAGACCGGTCGATCTACGTCGTCGCCGACGAGCAGAACCACCACTTTCGCCAGGTCTTCAAAGTCCTCGAGCTCATGGGCTTCCCGCAAGCCAAAGCCTGCCATCACCTCGCCTACGGCATGGTCGTGCTGCCGGAAGGCAAGATGTCGTCCCGCGACGGCTCGGCCGTCTCGTTCCTGACTCTTCGCGACATGATGCAGGACCACCTGATGGGGATCCTGAAAAAATACGACGGCGACTGGCCACCGGAAGAAATCGCCGAGACGGCGCGCCGCCTCTGCGACGGCGCCCTGAAGTACGGCATGGTGTCGACCGATCCCGCCAAGGAAATCGTCTTCAATATGGAAGACTGGCTTGCCTTCGAAGGCAACTCGGGTCCCTACCTGATGTACGCCTTCACGCGCACGAAATCGATTCTGCGGAAAGCCGCCGAGCAAGGCGCCAAGCCCGACGCCAAGGCGTTCGCCGCACTGAAAGAGGCGTCCGAGCACGACCTGCTCCGCTGCCTCTACGATTACGGTGCCATCGTCACCCAGGCCGCGGAAAACTACAAACCGAGCCTGCTCGCCACGCACCTCTT
>JAYVBB010000563.1:0-3140 GCA_043750715.1 Pseudomonadota bacterium
GGGTAGACCTTGCCCAGCAGCCCGAACAAAGGCTGTCGAAGCGCAGCCGGCAGGCTGGAACGCATGCGCTCCTCCATCATGTGCAGACGGTAGCGGCGGCGCGTCACGGGGCGCGTCGTCTTTTCCTCGACGTCGGCGATGAAGATCTGGGAGTACGGCATCGCTTCGGTCGTCGAGTAGGCGACGTAGCGTCCGCACGGCGAGAAGCTGAGTCCCGAGACGTCGGCGTAGTTGCCCTTGCCGAGCAGAGTCGCCGTGCCGGTCTCGAGGTCGACGTAGTGCAGCTCCGAGCGGTGGTTGCTCACCGCCACGGCGTCTTTCGCCGGCGACGTCACGAGCGAGCGGATGCGTCCGAGGTCCAGGCCATCCAGGCGCCGGGGCGCTTCGAGGATGCCGGCGGCGTCAGGCAAGCTGTGAATTTCCAACGATTCTTCGCCGCCCTGGTCCGACACGACAACGATCTTCTTGCCGGCCGAAAGCCAGGACGCAAGCCGGTACCGCACGCCGTCGCGGACGCCGAGCTGCGTCACCTCGCGCTCCCAGTTGCCGAACATGAACGGCTTTCCGCGTGTCGTGACGATCAGCGAATGGCCGTCGGGGTGCAGCTGGAATCCGTTCAGGTATCGCACCGGGCTGACGAAGCGGCGCGTCAGCTGCTGCCTGGTCGAATGCACCTCGATCTCGAGGCGTTTGCTTTTCCCCGCGGCAGGATCGAGCAGGTAGATTTCGGCCCCGCACTGGTAAACGAGGCGCCTGCCGTCGGTGGTCAGCGCGCGGGCGTAGAAGTCGTCGTGACGGGTGACCTGTTTCAGATCCTTGCCGTCGAGCTTGCACGAATAGACGTTGCCGTGACCTTCGTGGTCGGCGACGAAGTAGAGCCGGTCTTTGACGATGCAGGGGCTGCCGAGGTTGCCGTCAAAGTCCTTGAGAATCTCGACCCAGTGGCCGTCGCCTTTGGCGTCGACCCAGAGGTCGCCTTTGGTGCCGCCTTTGTAGCGTTTCCACCGTGCGATCTCCTGCTCCTTGCGGGCGATTACGACGGCTCCTTGCGGGCCGTAGGAAATGCGCCGGGCCGGACCGATGTTCATGCGTTGGGGCGAACCGGTATCCACCGGCACCGTCCAGAGCGAGACCATCTTCACCAGCGGCGATTCGGCGGTGCTGGAATAGATGACGCTCTTGCCGTCGGGGGTGAAGCCGACGACGAAGTTGTTCGCTCCCTGGTAGGTCAACCGGCGCGCCGGTCCGCCTTCGGCGGGCATGACGTAGACTTCGACGGTGCCTTCCTCGACGGCGGAGAACGCGACCAGTTTGCCGTCGGGAGAAAAGCGCGGCCAATAGGAATCGACCTGGTGCGACGTCAGGCGCCGTGCGACGCCGCCCGCCGTGCTGACGGACCAAAGATCGGCCTCGCAGACGAAGATGACGGTGTCGCCCGATACGGTGGGCTGGCGAAAGTAGCCGGAACCCATGGCTCTGATCCCTAGTCGAGTGTGCAGGCCCTTAGCCTAATGAAAGGTGTCGGGATGGCGCAAGAAGAACAGAGGGATCCGGATATTAAGGCGGTGGCCCTGGGAATCGACCATGAGGTAGGTGCCCCGCATGTTGCCCGTCGGGGTCGAAAGCGGGCAAGCGCTCGTATATTCGAAGTGTTCGCCCGGTCCGAGCTCGGGCTGAAGGCCGACGACGCCGTCGCCCTTGACCTCCTCCACGTGGGAGTGGCCGTCGGTGATGATCCAATGGCGGGTCATGAGCTTCGCCCAGGTCGTCCCCGTGTTGGTGATCGTCACCTGGTAGCCGAACAGAAACCGCCCGGTGACCGGATCGCTCTCCTCCGGCACGTAGAAGGGATGGACCTTCACCTCGATGTCATTGGTCGTCTCGACGTACATCCACTTCCTCCCCGTAGGATTTCATGCTCCAGGGGACGAGCGAAGTCAATACCTGGCCCAGCCCGGCATGACACGGTCCTGACCTTTGATCCGCGAGCGTGCCTCGAGCGCAGCGCGGAAGACGCCGTTTCTCGTGATCCTTGTGAAACGGCGTCACGGAGCCCGGCGACTGGCTGAAAATCCCGAACGCGCGGTGATGCACGCCGGGGAAGTGCGCGCGGGCTCGAACGGGAACGCCGGGGTGGATCCATGCCATCGGCAAGGTCCTTCGGAGCAAGGGTTCGAGAGAGCGTTTTATAATATTTCTTATGTGCATTACGTGGTTTTATAACATTCTACCGTTTTTTCTTTAATTATATAAAGATATAGCGTGGCCCATCGTGGCTACGACAGACGTCCCTTATAATAATGATATGACTCCCGCCCCGATCCGGCTGACGCCCGTCGACTTCGATCCCTTTTCCGGTCCCGCGATTTCCCAGGTCTACGCTTCCACGGAAGCGCAGCGGGAAGTGTTCGCGGCCGCCGACTGGGGGCTTGAGGCGTCTTGCGCGTTCAACGAGTCGTGGTCGCTGGCGCTCGACGGAGCGCTCGACGCGGCCGCGCTGCAAAAAGCCGTGAGCGACCTCGTCGCCCGGCACGAAGCTTTGCGCTCGGTGCTGTCGCCCGATGGCTCGACGGCGCTCGTCTTCGGGAGCCTGACGGCCGAGATCGCGCGCCCCGCGTCCACCGTTGCGGAGCATCTGGCGCGCGAAGTCGAGACGCCGTTCGATCTCGTGCGAGGGCCGCTTTTCCGGATGGCCCTGTTCTCCGAGAGTGCGACGCGGCACGTCTTCGTCTTCACGGCGCACCACGTGATCTGCGACGGGTGGTCAGCCGCGATCCTCGTCAAAGACCTGGGACACCTCTATTCCGCGGCGAAAGTCGGGCTGACGGCCGAGCTCGAACCCGCGGCGAAATTGAGCGAATACTCGGCCTGGGAAGAAGAGCGGGCGCGTTCGCCCGAGGTCCGCGCGGACGAAGCGTACTGGGTGAGCCAGTACTCCGGCGGCGTGCCGGTACTCGATTTGCCGCTTACCCGGCCCCGGCCGCCCGTGAAGACTTATGCCTCGCATCGCGCCGACGTCGGAATCCCGAAAACGCTGCTCGATGCCTTGAAGAAAGTCGGCGCCAGGGAACGGGCGAGTCTGTTCACCGTTCTGATCGGCGGCTTCTACGTCTGGCTGGCACGCCTCACGGGCCAGGAAA
>JAYVBB010000564.1:0-5635 GCA_043750715.1 Pseudomonadota bacterium
CTGATACAAACCGCCGGGAGAGTCGTGGTGAGAGCGATCGATCGTCTGCTCCAGCGCTGGCGACTCCCCCAACTCAGTTGGGAGCGGGGACTCACCCCCGTCGCGGCCCTCCTCCTACCGCAGATTCAGCGCGGTTCTCCGGCGGCGATCGCCGCGGTCGTGCGCCTGTTCGTGCTGTTTCTGGTGGCCTCCTCCGCGGTCGTCGCGACGTTCGGATCCGACCTGCGTTTCGCCATCGAACGCCAGATTTCCCATCCAGTTCTCTTTGCTCTGCGCGGGCTGGTCGGCACGCCGCCGCTGGATCCGCGCCTCAAGATTTTCGCCTTCGACGACCGGACGGCCGCTCACGAAAACGACTTTGACCTGAATCTCGAGAGCTGGGCCGACGTCCTGGTGAGCCTGGATCGTCGCGGCCCGGCGTTGATCATCATCGACAAGCTTTTCGACCGCAAATACGCCGCGTCCGACATGGCGGAGTTCGTGCGCCGCGTGAAAACCCTGAAGACGCCCGTGGCCGCCATCTCTTACGTGGTACCCCAAGTGATCGAATTTCGGGAGCAGATGAAGGAGCTACCGGGTACCGTCACCGCGCCTGCGGACCTGCCGCGCTGGCTCGCGCAGGAAAAAGTGGCTGCCTATGGTGCCTCCCCCCAGATCGCCGCGGCGTTCTCCTCGCTCGGGCACGCCATTTACGACGGCGACGGTTTCACGCGGATGTTGTTCCACCTGGGCGACGGTCGACTGCTGCAGCACGCGTCGCTTGCCGCGGCGCAAACCGTGGAGATCCGCGATTCCACCCTCGTGATCGACGGACGCATCGTTCCGACGGACGACCGGGGCAAGACGATGGTCGATTTTCGGGAAAAAGCGAGTTACCTCAAACGCAGCTACTCGATGCTGGCGCTGATCGACCGAGCGAGGCGGCAAGGCGACGTTCCCGTCGTGAACAGCGGCAACTACGTCGTGTTGCTTCCGGCGATGTACACGGGAAATACCGACTGGCGGGAATCGCCGTTCGGCCCGGTGCCAGGCGGCTATGTGATCACTTCCGTCATCGATTCCTTGCTGACCGGCAAATGGTTGCGAAACTTCGACGCCATGGCGCCGTGGACGCTGCTTTTCCTGCTCATCATCGCGGCTCTGGGTTGCCGCCTCGCACTGCGCTACCTCTTTCCCGCTCTTGGCCTCCTCCTCGTCCTGGGCCTCGGTCTAGTCGGCTTGGCATTTTGTCGCTTCGGCGTCGCCTTCGAGTGGTTCATGCCGACGGCGTGCGCCACTCTCGTAGGCGGAGGCGCCGCCCTCATTCGGGCCCAGGCCGACCAGCTCGTGAAGATTCGCATGGCCGTGGAACTCGAAACGGCGACGCTGGTGCAAACCGCCCTCATTCCGGCCAGCATCCACCAGGATGAAAAGATCCGGCTCAGTGCTTTCATCCAATCGGCTTCCGAATGCGGAGGAGACTGGTGGAGTCATTTTCGTGCCGCGGACGGCCGCACCTTCGTGTTGATCGGCGACGCGGTCGGGCACGGCGTCTCGGCGGCGATCGTGACGGCAGTGGCTTACACCGTGCGCACGACGTTCGCCGAGGGCCCGGCGGCCGCATTGTCGGCCGAGGCCATTCTTCGTTGCATCCATGCCGCCCTCCTCCGCATGAACTCCAAAATGGCGATCATGACGTTCCAGGTCGTCGTGTTCGACTGGCAGGCAAAAACCCTGGAAATCGCCAATGCCGGACATCCGGCGCCGTTCCTGGTGCCACGCTCGGCCACCGACGACCGCTTGTCGAGTCCGAAAATGCGGCTGGCTCAATTGAAACGACCGGGCTCGGCCTTGGGACACGAGCTTTCGCCCAACGCCTCGCTCAAAGTCGAGCTTCGCGAGGGCGACCGGTTGGTTTTGCATTCCGACGGCCTTTACGAAAACGAACGCGCCCCCGGGCAGGCCTTCGGCCTGCGGCGCCTGCGGCAGGTGCTCACGGATCATGCCAATGACTCCGCGACGCCGCTGCGAGACGCCACGATGGCGGCCTTCCACGACTTCGTCGGTGACCATCCGCCGGGTGACGACACGACGCTCGTCATAGCGGAAGTCCTGTGACCTTTTCTCAGAGCGGAACTTTGACGACCTTCAACGTGGTCGCCTGATCCTTGAGACTCATGTAGTTGGTCCCCAAGACTCCGACTTTATCCGCTCCATCCCCTCGTTCATCCGACAAATCAGCATCGACCGGTACGGCGAGGACGTTTTCCGCCAGCTTTTTTTGGAACACGAGCGTGACTTCGGTCTCCACCGGAAGCTCCTCGTCGTCGAACTGAAATTCCACGTTGACTTGGTAGAGGCCGTCGCCGGCACCCTGAGCCGGCGCGGCCGGATCGCCTGCCTTGGAACTCACGGCTGGCACGGACTTGAGAGCGCAGCCGACGCGATTCTTTCGGTAAGGGATCTGGACCAGGCAGCCTGTGGCGTCGAGGACTTTGGCCCTTTGTGTCTCCAAGGCCAGCGCTTCGACGACGTAAGCGCCGGGCTCGGCGATCCGGGCGACCATGAAGTTGCTCGCCGCGAAGTAGGTGCCGATGACCTGCTGGGGATTGACACCCATCTCCACGACCCGCCCATCGATCGGAGCGAGAAAGTTGGCGTTACCGATGCGCAGTTCCTGGGCCTTTGCCTGGCTCTCGGCGTTGGCGAGTTGGTCGATCATCCGATCGACGTCCATGCGTGCAGTCATGACGGCACTGCTGGCAGCTTCGAGCTGCGACGGCGTCGACAGGCCTCGCTCCGCCAACAGATCGACCCGCTTCATGATCTTGGCGCGAAATTCGACCTCGGCCCTAGCTGCTTCGAGCCGAGCCTTGGCGACGCGCACGGTACCCCGGTAGTAGTCCAGGATGATCGCCTCATAGCCGACGTCGACTTCGGCGAGCAGGTCGCCTTGATGCACCATGTCTCCCGGCTTGACGTGGAACTTCTTGATCTTGGCTCCCCAGGAGGCCATCACCGCCGCCGACTCGGCAAATTTGAGAACGCCTTTCAGCTCGGTGCTCAGAACGACGTTGTGGCGTTCGACCGGAAGGTAGGCCACGGGGCGTGGTTGTTCGTCGCCGGAGGCGTGCGCGGCGACCGACCATGCCCAAACCATCCATAGCGAACACTTCGCGAGCTGCATCCGGCGCTCAGAGGACATCGCGCACCCCATCCGGCAATTTCCCGGTAGCCGCCCGCAAACGGTTGAGGCTGTTGATTAACTCCATCTTTCCGGAGAGCTCTTCGAGGAAAGCTGTAACGGCGTCTTTCTGGGCATCGACGACGTTTTTGATGGGTACGTCCCCGACGCGGTACTTGAGCGCTTCGGCTTCCGAGCGTTCGACCGCAAGGACTCGGCTTTTTTGCGCCAATTCCAACCTGTCGTAGCCGTACTCGATCTGTTCGATCAGGTTCCGAATCTCGAGCTCGGCCTTGGCCCAGACGTCGTCCGCGGAGATTTTGGCCTGCGCCGACGTCGATTCCGCTTCACGCAGAAGGTCTCTTTCGCCCCCACCCCAGAGCGGATAGGTGAGGATCAAGGAAACCGTATTGGCCCGCTGTTTGTAGTCGAGCGCTTCTTTGGCGGCAACTTCCGGGATCTCGCCGCTGCGCGTCCAGCCATGGTTGTACGTTAGTCCAAGTTGCGGCAAGAGGTTGCCGTGCGCGCGTTTTTCGGCGATTCCCGCTCGCCGTGCATCATTGCGCGCTTTCAGCCAGTCGGGGCGGCTGGCACGCGCCGTCTTCAGCTGCTCCTCGGTACTGAGTTTGGGGCGCGCCGGCATGTCGCGCAGGCTTTCGAGGTCGGGATAGATCGCCTCGAACTCCTGCGCGTCGAGACCGAGTTTCTCGCGAATCTGTTCCTTGGCTGCGGCATAGTCGCTGACGGCCTTGCGGAAACTCAACTCACTTTGCGCGTACTGGAGCTCCGCTTGCAGCGTGGTGAATTTGTCGACGTCGCCGACCGACCGGCGGGACTTTGTTTCCTCCAAAAGGCGTTGGGCGTTCTCCCGCCCGGTCTTGGTCACGGCCATCTGCAAATCTTGACGCGCCAGGCCCAGAAACGCTTCCATCCCCTCATTGAGGGCTCTGATGAACGCCCCCCGGGCGTCCAACTCGGAGGCCGAAAGAGTCAACGATTGGACCTCGAATTCGTTGCGTTTGTCGACGAAGACCGAGCCTTTGATCAGTTCGACGCCGAGCGTGGCGTTGTATTGAACGTCATAAACCGGCTCGTCTTCGGCAGGTCTCGGCCTGAACTTCGTCGTCCGGCTCACCGACGGCATCGCCGAAAGACCGTAGGATAGGCCAGCCGGAAGTTTGCTCGAAATCGCGATTCCACCGTTGACGGTGCGGCTCGAGGAGCTCGCGACCTCTTCCGGGCCTTCGCTGGTCGAGCCGTCCGGCGCCACCGTCGGCGTTTTTTGCAGCGTCGAAGCCCCGGAAAACGCCGTGCCGCCGGTGAAGGCTCCGGCCGGAAGCATGTCGCTGTAAAAACGAGAATAGGAAATGCGCGACCGTTCGAGCGTCTCGCGAACCTGTTTGATGGCTTTGCTGCGGGAGATGATCATCTGGAATATCTGAGCCTGCGACAGGATTTTTTTGCCCGCAGGATTTTTGTAGATGTCGGCCGACGTCGGCGCGACGACGACTGCTGGCGCAGCGGCCGGCGGCGCCTCGGCGGCGAACAGGGGCGCCGCTGAAAGTGCCAGGACCAGTAATTTCGTGGTCGCAATGCGATGCAAGGCAGTCGACACTAGTAGCTCACCATGATGGCTTGGCCGGCCTCGAGGCCGGCCGTGATTTCCGCTTCCGTCTCGCTCTCGATGCCAACCTGGACTTCGCGCGCATCCCCGATCCCGCCGAGCTTGGACGCCAAAACGACGAAGACTTTGCCGGCAGCGACGCGCAGCGCCGAGCGCGGCACGATGACGGCATCGTCGGCGGTTTTGAACACGAGTTGCGCGCGACCCTTGAAACCTTCGGCGAGTTTCACGTCCGGTGCCGCAAAGTCGATCCTGACCGCGAAAGTCTTGAGGCCTCCAGGCCGGCCGGCTTCAGGCGTCATCGCGACGTCGCGGACGACGCCGTCATAAGTTTTGCCTTCAGCCGCGTCCAGACTCACCTTGACGACCGCGCCGACCTGTAATCGCATGCGGTTCTGCTCGTCGATCGATGCAAAAAGCGCCATGCGGTCAGGGTTGACGACCGTCGCCAGGACGTCTCCCGAGTTCGCGTCGCCCGCGGCCGTCTTGAGGTCGACGACGACGCCGTCCATCGGCGACACGGTGTCGGCGACGTCGGTCGCGAGGCGGGCTTCGGCCAGGTCCTGGACGATCTTTTCGAATTCCAGACGCTTGGCCGCCTGGTTGTTTTCTTCGATCTTGACGTCTTTCGCCGCCTCTTCGATCTCGCGCACGGGAATGATGTCCTTTTCGAGCAGAATCTTTTTCCTCGCGAGCAGCTTTTTCTTGTGTTCCAGCTGCACGTCGAGCGAGCTGATTTCCAGCTCCGCGCTCTTCTTACGGCCGGTCAACTCTTTGAGTTTCCCGATCAATTCCGACTTGTCGACCTCGATGAGCTTTTGACCTCTGGTGACGGAGTCCGCCACGTT
>JAYVBB010000565.1:0-3422 GCA_043750715.1 Pseudomonadota bacterium
TCGTTGGTTCCCGTCGCGGTCGACATTTTGTCGATCTTGATGAACCGGTACATGATCTTGCCGTCGCTCAGGACGTCGAGTACGCCGTTGGTGCCCGTCCAGTTCTGGATGCTCTTGGATATTTTGTTTTGCTGCTCCTGGGTGCAACTCCAGGCGGCAAGAAGAACGAACAAAGAGAGGGAGAACAGCCGGCGCATCGGGAACCTCCGGGATGGGCTTGAAGTGTCCCGAGGGTACCCATTTATCTCGCCGCTGAAAATACGGGGCGAGGGCGGGGCTCGATTTTAATCCGTAACTATTCAATATATAAGGATAAATTAATTTAATTTTAACTTCAGCCCCAAGCGGCCGAAATCCTACCTATAGGTCGTCACCGTACCCCCAGATCAGAGGATTTCACCATGAAGCTCGCTCTCGGATTGTTTGCTCTGCTCAGCGCGTCGCTCGTCGTCGGTTGCGACAAAGACGAAGGCGGCGGCTCGGCCACCGAGGAAGAAGTTCCCGGCGCCGTGAACACCGGCGAGCAACCCGGCGGCAGCGATGAAGGGGATGGTGGCGAAGGCGAGGATCTGCCTCCTCCCCCTCCGTCGTGTCCGTCCGACATGAAGGTCGCCAACGACGGCACCTGCGTCGCGCGTACCATTACGGAAATGAACCTTAAGGCCGACTGCGTCAACCACTCAGGCTTCTGGTACGACCAAGCGGACGTCGCCAAGACGACAGCCTCCGAGTTCGACGGCTTGAAGCCGACCTGCCACGCTTCGCATCTGGACGCTTGCCCGACCACCGGCAACGTTTACATCGGTAGCGAGTCGGGCGGGCTCCTCGAGTCGGAAGACGTCACGAGTGGAAGCGTCTACGGCTTTTCCTCGCTGGCGAAAGTCTATTCGACGATCCGGTGCTTCGACCATGCAGACCTGAGCATTTACATGGGCGGCCTCGAAGCCACCGAATTCGACGCCAGCGTCAATCCGAACATCCAGAGCCTGTCGCTCGCTTACTCGGCCAACTTGAAAAAGATCGATTTTCCGAGGGACACTTCCAAGCTGGAGTACCTGAACGTCTCGGCTACCAAGGTTCCGCCGTCCAACTACACCGGCCTCGCCTCGCTCAACCTGCTTGAGGTCAGCCATCAGACCGGGTTCACGTCGCTCGACGTGTCGAAGCTGACCAAGCTCTTTTACCTCGACGTCGGCTACACGGACTTGACCTCTCTCGACCTGTCTCACAACGACATGATTCAAGCCTTGGGAATCAGCGGCACGACGATCCCGGTCGCCTCGCTGAATCTCGCGCGTTACCCGTACCTCTCCTGGTTCGAAGCCGCCGACAACGGCCTTACTTCGCTGGCCGGCATCCCGTTGACGAATCTGAATCATCTCGACCTCAGCGGCAACAACTTCACGACGCTCAACCTTTCGGGCGCTCCCCATTTGGGTGACTTCTTTTGCTCGAGCTGCCAGCTGACTTCGCTCGACCTCTCGATGAACACGGAAGTCTCGGACCTCAGCGTCGACGCCAACAACCTGGCGTCCCTCGACGTCACGGGCATGCCCGACCTGTGGTACCTCTCGGCCGGAGGCAACAACCTCACTTCCATCAACTTGTCGGGCAACCCGTTGTTGTCGAATCTCTACGTGAGCGCGAACGCCCTGACGTCGATTGACCTATCTGCCAACGTCGAGCTGTTCCAACTTGACGTGTCCGCAAACCAGCTGACGGCGCTCAACCTGGTGACCAACGTGCTCCTTCGCACGATCACGGCTTCGGACAACGACCTGACCTACGACGGCATGGCAACCAAATGGGATCTTCATACGTTGACGCAGCTGGAATCGCTCGAGATCCGCAACAACCCCGACCTCGTGCTGAATTTCGAAACAGGCGTGACGATGCACTCGAATTTCCTCAGTTCGATCTGGTCCTCGATTTCAGTCGAGCAGGCACGCTGGGCGTCGTTCACGGGCCCGAACAAGCCGGCTTGGCAGTATAACGGCACGGATCCGTACGGCTTCTACCAAGCTCCGTAAAGCTCAACGAATCGCCGCGGCTCTAAGGATTTCCGCCGTAAGCCCCCACACTCTCCCTCCGGGAGAGTGGTAGACCCGGGACGTGCGCCAGTTGCCGAAGATGTTGAACCGGAACTCTTCCGCTTTGCCGTCGGCAAAGTACGTCCAGGGCATGGCGAAGACGAAGTCGACTTCGGCCGGCTCGGGCACGAACTGGGCGACGTCGACCGTCGCCAGCCCGACGATCGGCCGGACTTCGCCGCCGTCCAGGGCTTTGAGAGAGGGGAGAAGGCCGACGACGGTGACGGTTTCCGGCGGCACGCCGAGCTCTTCGCTCAGCTCCCGCAGCGCCGTGACGCGCGGCGTCCCGTCTTCCGGCTCGGCCTTGCCGCCGGCGAAGCCGATCTGGCCTTTGTGCGAACGCACGGTGGTGCTCCGGCGCGTGAAGACGATGCGCGCAGCGTCGCCCGGTTGCGCCGGAGGGATGAACAGCATCACGACGGCGTAGTTGCGCACGGCCGGGCCGCCGGCGACCACTTCCCACGGCAGGTCCGCAGACTGCAGCGGCGCCATGCCGTCAGGCAAAGCGCCGCGAGTAAAACCGGACTTTTCGGGCCACTCAAGCCGGGACATGGATCTCCGGGACTTTCATCACGGCGACGTCCCTGGCGCTCGGGCCGACGTCGGGCGACTTGTCTTTTTGCTGCTTGCCGCCCATGGCGACGATCTTCGGGTTCTTCGACACTTCTTCGCGCTTCATCATCGTCGAGTGGCCGTTGAACTGGGCGCCCTCGCGGACGATCAGCGTCGGCGTCGAGATGTCGCCGTCGAACTGGCTGGACGCGGTGAGCTCGACGCGACCGGTGGCGATGAGTTTGCCTTGGACGCGGCCCTGGATCACGACTTCGTCAGCCTTGATCTCGGCGGTGATGATCGCTTCTTCTTCGACGATCAGCAGGCCTTCGGAGATGATCTGGCCGTCGATCTTGCCGCCGATGCGGCTCGCTCCGCGGCAGTAGAGCTTGCCCGAAAAGTGGCAACCGCTGGTCAAAATCGTCACGGCGCCATTGTCGCGCGCGGGAAGTTGCTTCTTTTGGACTTTCGCGGGCTGGTTCTTAGCGGTGAACAAGGGACACTCCTGTTCTGTGTTAAACTGGCCGAAATGTATCGGTCGAACACACCCGGGAATAAGCCGACAGGCTCGAGACGATCCGCTAACAGGTTGAGTGGGTGTGGTCCCATTATATCACCTAATGCGGGCTTTTCGCTGAGCTCTCTGTCGACGCGCGCCTTCGTCTGGCTGAAGGAAGCCGACTGGGAAGACGAAGAAAAATCCGCTTTTTATCAACTTCACCAAGTTCCGCCCGCCGTCGTTTTCCAGCCGCTGCCTTATCTGAAGTCAAGGAAGCAGGA
>JAYVBB010000566.1:0-2287 GCA_043750715.1 Pseudomonadota bacterium
CGTTCGCCGCTGCGTACACGACGACTTTGTTCAGGCGGAGCATACTGGCGAACAGGATACAGATGAGAAGGTGCAGCCCGAACAGCGGCGTCAGACCGACCGTAAGTCCGACCGCAGTCCCGACGCCGAGGCGCCACGGCTCGCTGTGCTCCGTGCCGAGGCGCTTCAGCTCCTGCGCCAGCCGGCGCCTGCCTTCGCGATTCCCAAGCTGGCTGAAGTCTGATTTAATTCTGGCAAGAACTTGCCGCATCGTCGCTGGAAGCTTCCCGAGGTTTGGAAAAGGGCTTTGGACCAGTCTATGCCGAAGGTATTTCGCGCGCCATCCCGATCGCGGGCCGGCCTGTTTTTTTTGGCCGCGACGCTGCTTCTCACGGCGTGCGCGACGGCTACCGTCGAGCGGGAATCGTTCATTCCCTCGGTAACGAGGCTGGCCAAGCTCGGAAGCGTCAAAACAAGCCTCGACGAGCTCGCAGAGCCGCTGATCTCCACGCGCCGCAACATCGGGATGGTGGTGGGCTACGCCACGGACGATGAAGAAGGGGTCTATGCCTACGGCTCCAAAGACCTAGAAGGCAAGGTTCCCATGACGACCGACGCCGTCTTTCAGACGGGGTCGGTCAGCAAAGCGTTCCTGTCCCTGGCGACGGCCGAGTTGGCGCGCCAGGGAAAGCTCAAAATCGACGACCCCGTCCAGGCTTACGTTCCCCCGAGCGTCCATCTCGCCACGCCGGAGCTCGGCCAGGTGACGTTCGCCCAGCTCGCCTCGCACACTTCCGGAATGAAGCATGAAATCTACAACAAGCAGCTCCTTTGGGGGCTCCTGACGTACCTCGCCAACGGCGAGAGCCTCTACCGCTTCCTTTCCGACGACGTCATGATCGAATACCTCACGACGCTCGACTTCAGCCCGCCGGAACCCCGGAAGTACGCCTACTCGAACATCGGCTACACCTACCTCGGCTGGGTTCTGCACCACATCGGTCCCCACGGACTGAACGCGCTCCTCCACGACGACGTCTTCGCGCCGCTCGGCATGACTCACTCGGGACTCAGCCTGAACCGCGCGCCGCCGGCTTTGACTCCGGGGTATGCGGGCGATCTCCCGACTTTCGTGTCGCGCCACACGCCCGTCGGGCCCTGGCTGTTCGACGAAACGATTGCCGGCGCCGGCGGAGTCTATTCAACCGCGGACGACCTGCTCCGGTTCGCCAAGATCAACGCCGGGCTGCTCTCCTCTCCGCTAAAGCCGTCGCTCGACCTGACGCGGCGGCCCATCGCCGACGCCGAAGGCGGGAGGGTCGCGATGAGCTGGTTCCTCAAGAGGCTGCCAGACAGCGGCGAGCCGTACACTTACATCGCAGGGATCATCGGCGGCTACACGAGCTTCGTCGGCTTCGACGAGTCACGGCATCTCGCGGTCGTGGTGCTGCAGAACTCGATCAACCACGACGACCTCGTCGGCGTGGAGCTGCTCGACCGCCTGGTCGGCGCCTACCGCTTACGACATGACGGAGTCAAACCGCAGGAAGCCCCGAAGCCGCGGCCCGACGACTTACCGCTGATGTCCCGGCGCTACGAGACTCCCTACTCTTCGAAGTAGAGCTTGAGCTGCCCTTCGGCGTACACCGTACCGGCTTCGTCCCGGACCTGGCCTTTGACTATGACGAGCGGCGCCATCTCGCGGCTGGTGCGCGACTCGACGAGAACCCGGCCCTTGGCCGGCAGCCGCTTGATCAGCTCGAGCTGGCCGACGCCGACCAGGAAGGCCCGCTTTAGGCCGCCGGTCTCCCGGCCCGCCAAGACCGCGTGGCAGGCCCGCGCGTATCCGTACGCTTCCGCCATCCATTCGACCGAAGCGAAGTCCAAGCAATGACCGTCAGCGCCGGCGAAGAGCCGGTCCTCCGACAGGTCGACTGCGCAAATGCCACCGTCGGCGCCGACGCTCAAGACCTCGTCCAGCCAGATCATCGGCGGACGGTGCGGCAGCGCCCATTGCATCTCGGTGATCTTCATCGGCAGCTTCATGCCCGCACCTCTTCGTAGGCGATCTGCAATTCCGGCGTCACGCTCAGCAGACCGACGACGCCGGCGCATGATTTTGCCAGCAGCAGGGCCTCCGCGCGCGCCGTCGCGACGGTGGAGGCGCCGTCCTGGATGCAGAGCACGGGAAAAATCGCCCCGGTCAGCTGGAGTACCGGAGCCGCGACGACGCTGGGCAGCGTCGCGACGAATTTTTGCGGGCTGTAAGCGCCACTCGCGGCGAACTCGACGTCTGCCTGATTCGACG
>JAYVBB010000567.1:0-8121 GCA_043750715.1 Pseudomonadota bacterium
TGGTCCGCGTCACGTCGCTCGGCAAGAGCGCGGAGGGGCGGGACATCCCACTTCTCACCATAGGCAAAGATCCGGACGAGCAGCGGCCCGCGGTTTGGATCGACGGCAACATGCACGCCTCCGAACTGTGCGGCTCGAGCGTCGCCTTGGCGATCGCCGAGGACGTGATCGCCATCCACCGGGGCGGAGCGGCCGCCGGTTTGCCGAAGCACATGGCTGAAGCGCTGAAGAGCGTGCTTTTCTACGTCGTTCCCCGCATCTCGCCCGACGGAGCGGAAGCGGTGCTCAAGACCGGCCGCTACGTGCGCTCGAGCCCCGTGGACGAACGCCTCCACAAAGGTCACGCCTACTGGCAGAACGCCGACATCGACGGCGACGGCAACATGGGTTACATGCGACAGGAATGCCCGCAGGGGGAGCTCGTCGAGCTGCCGGGTTCCACAGGCGTCATGGTGCCCCGTCAGCCCGAGGACGAAGGGCCGTTCTACAAACTCTATCCCGAAGGCCGCATCGTCAATTTCGACGGCCGCCGGATTCCCGATCCGTACTTCCTCTCCGACAACCAATACGACTTCAACCGCAACTTCCCGTACCAGTGGGCGCCCGAGCCGGAACAGGTCGGCGCCGGAGACTATCCGGGCAGCGCCCCGGAAACGCGGGCCGTGATGACGTTCGCGGCGGCCCACCCGAACATCTTCGCTTGGTTGAACCTCCACACCTTCGGGGGCGTGCTCATCCGTCCGCTCGGAGACAAGCCCGACCACAAGATGGACCAGAGCGACCTGGCGCTCTACCGCCAAGTCGAAGCCTGGGCGAAAGAATTCACCGGTTATCCGACGGTCAGCGGCTATCACGAGTTTCTCTACCAGCCCGAGACGCCGCTGCGCGGCGATCTGACGGAATACGCGTATCACCAACGAGGCGCCATCGCTTACGTGGTGGAGCTCTGGGACATCTTTCACCAGGTCGGAATCAAGAAGAAGAAACCGTTCGTCGACCACTACACCCATCTGGACCGCGGCGACTTCGCGGCGTTGGCGAAATGGGACCACGAGTCAAACCAGGGTCGGGTCTTCAAGCCTTGGCGCAAGGTGGAACACCCGCAGCTCGGTTCCGTCGAGGTCGGCGGGCTCGATCTCCGCGTCGGCATCTCGAACCCCCCGTACGAGAAACTCGCGGAAGTCTGCCAGCAGCAGAGCGCGGCGTTTTTGCGTCTGGCCGCTCTACTCCCGCGCGTTTCTTTGACGACAGTGAAGCAGGAAAAGATCGGCGACGATCTGACGCAGGTCGAAGTCAAGATCGAGAACAGCGGGTACCTCGCGACCTACGGTCTTTCTTCGGCGAAAAAACTGCCCCACGTCGAGCCGCTCCGGCTGACGGTGGAAGGATCGGGGGTCAAGGTGATGGCTCCGTCGGAAGCCGTCGTCGAGCTGGGCCACCTCGAAGGGTGGGGCAAAGGCGTCTACGGGGGGCTGAGCATTTTCGCGCCGTGGACGCGAGGCAACGTCCACGAGAGATCGGTGACGCTCGTCGTGAAAGGGAAGGGGAAGCTCTTCCTCAAGGCAGGCAGCTGCCGCGTCGGCTTCCAGAATCTGATCCTGGCGATCGGCTAAGCTATTCGCCCGTGGCTTTGTGCGGGCGGACTGTGATCGAGAGCGTCCGCGAGTTGCGCAGGTTCTCGGCGCCGCCCTGGGCGAAGAGATGGGTCTTCGGAAAGCCGGCAGTGGATGCGACCGTACCCCCGATGACCATGATCATCGAGTGACCGTTGGTGTAGAGCATCCACGACGACCACCTCCTCGCGGAAAGTGCTACGGACGCCTTTGCCGCAAAACCCGGGCTCATTTTCCGCCCGTTTGCGGAACCGCCCAAACACAGGCCCCTCATGCTAGCCGGGCTTAGCGGCGATAACAAATGGGACAAGCGGTTTTTCGTGCGTTTTTCAGAAGGCAAGGCCATGTTGAGTTTGCCTATCGGTTTCCTCGCGATCATGACGCAGGACGTGTTCATCACGACGCCTGGCGGTAAGCCGCAGCGCATCAAAAATGGCGAGACTTACGTCAGCAATCAGGCGACACACGTGGAGTCGGAAGGCTTCGTCGGTCTGCTCGTCGTGCCTTTGAACACCGGTGGCGGCTCGGCCGACGTCGCGCTGCGTGCAATCGACGACTCGGGCGGCGCCAAACTCGACCACAAGGCGAACGGCCAGCTGGACGACGTCGTCTCCGCGGTCAACGAGTCGCAACGGCTCCTGTCGGAGCGACGCGGCCTCGAAGCCTTGAAAGTGATCGAGCGCTCGCAGGAAAAATACCCCCGAGTGTCCTACCTCAATTTCATCAAAGCCAGCTGCCAGGTCGTGCTGAACCAAAAGCAAAGAGCCGCCGAGGCGCTGAACATGGCGCTGGCGGATTTCCCGAAGAATGCCGGCGGACGTCCGTTGTCCAAGCCGCTCGCGGGTAAAGAGTTCGAGGAGGGCAAGGCGCATTGATGAAGCGTTTCCTCTTCATCTCCGCCTTGCCTCTCGCGTTGCTCGCGGGTGGCGCCGCTTTTGCCAATCCGGCATCGAAGTACATGATTCAGGAGACGATCGAACGCCGCGCTGTCGTCCTCGTCCAACGCTACGACAAGCAGGCTCTGGTCTTCGCGACCATCAAGTTCCAGGCGGAGTCTTCGAACCTGCCGGGCACGCCGTTCGTTTACAACAACCTGACCATCGCGCAGCTCGACGACCCGAAGGTGCAGTCGATCCGCCTGTCGATCTTCACCAAATTGAAGCCAATGCCGCAGGACCTCCAGGTGCTCCTCAAATCTGCGATCAGCAAGTTCGGCGCGACCCCGAGCTTCGACGTCCGGCCCCTTCCCAAAGTCGCCGACGACGAGGTCGACCAAGCCACGGCCGACGAAACCGAAGAAGGCAGCGAAGACGCGACCAAAGACGCCAAGCCGCTGCAGCCCGGTGATGAAGGATACTTTAAGGAGTTGGTCCTCAAGAATCCTTTGATGGCCGTGATCGCCACGTTGATCATGGTGCTGTCGGGCCTCGCTGGATTCTTCACGTTGATGTTCATCCGCTCGGCGGGACGCAACTTCCGGACGCTCTATCAGGGTCTCAGAAACGGTGCCAGTTCGGTCGAGGCCGCGGGCGGTGGCGCCAAGGACCTGAGACCTAGCGATCTGGCCCCTTTCAAGTCCGCCGAGGCATCGGCGCGGTCGGATGACGCTTTCCGCTCGCTCGGGCACGACTCCCTGCACGCGATACTGATGGACTGCTACTGGGGCGAGCTCGATCGCTACGCGGCATTCGTTTGGCACCGCCTGCCGATGGAAAAACGCGTGACGTTGGTAAGTCGCGACGGCGTCCTCGCCCACTACGTCGGAACCCTTCAGGACATCGGCGAGGAGGACCGCGGCGCTGATCAAGATTCCTATTACCTCTCTCCGCTGCCACTCTCGCACGTGAACAACGGGGAGTTGAGCGATCTCGTGCGCAAGCACAAGCGCCTTCTCAAGGCGCTGCCGGCGCTCCGCGCGGATGCATTGAATCTCACGGTGCCCGAACGCGTCGCGCTGCTGACCCAGGACGCGGGCAGCGCCGCTCTTCCCGACTTCGCAAAGGTCGCGGCGTCCGAGCTAAGGACCCTCACCAAGCGGACGCGCTTCAAGATTCGGAGCGTCGAAGAGGAGCTGCAGGTCCTCGCGATGCCGAACCTGAATCCTGTCATGGCACGAAGCATTCCGACGCTCGCGTGGCTCGCCGAGCTGCCGGTGGAGCGGATCAAGAGCGTGCTTTCGGGATTCAGCGCCCAGCAGCTGGCCGAGTCCTGGATCGGCCCGGATTTCGTCCTGAAAAAGCTCGCGGACGCTTTGCCCGAGAAAAAGCTGAAACTCGTGCTCACATACAAAGACAAGACCAAGCCGAGCCGCGACAACGCCGCCTTTCAGGACCTTTGCCGCCAGGGGGCCGAGCTTCGTTTCAGCGCCGACCGGGGGCTCGTCCGCTGACAAGGTCGGCTTCGGCGAGGTGAAGGTCGATGTGGCTTAGAGCCGTCCTTCTCTTCGGCGCGCTGCTTACTCCGAAAGGCGCTTGGGCCGTCGACGAGCAGAGCGAACCGACGAAGACCGGCGCCGACCAGCGCCACCGCCGGTAACCACGGCGCTTTCGGCTCGGCCACGTCGACGAACAGCACCTGGATCAACGACGGCGGCTCGGCGGCAAACTGCAGCACCTCGAAGTCCCTGTACTGCATTTCGACCACCGCCTATTGATCCGGACCGCCTTTCAGTGCTACATCTAAGTGATGTCGAATTTACGTTTTCATCAATTGATCTGCCTATTTGCGGCCATGACTCTGCCGGCGTGCGGCATCGGCTTCAAGATCGCCGACCAGGACGACGACGCCGCAGAAGATGCCAAGATGAACGTCGTGGTCGAGCCGAAGGCGCTTATCGTGACTTCCGAGGCGGATCCCCGGGCCTATAACGAGCTGACGGCGACGAAAGTCTCCCACCTCGAAGGAGCCTTCGACTTCCACGCCGACCAGGCGACGGAGCTCTCTCTCTGGGTCGTCAAGTTCGAGCCGGCGAAGTGCGGCGACCTGGAGTCGGTGAAGCCCGAATTCGTGTGGGCGGAAGTCTTCGCGGACGGCTCGCTCGGCACCCGGACGACGGTCGAGCCCCAGAAATCGATCACGATTCCGGCGGGCGTCACGCAGCGCCTCGCGGTCAAGCTAGAGACGTCGTTCGGCTACTGCGAAACGATCCAGCTACGCTTCGAGGCTCACTCCCGAGGCTTATAGGCATCGATCACGATGACGAAGGTGCTGCCCTGGCCGGGCCGCGTCTCGATGAGCTCGACCGAGCCGTGTAGCATCGACGCCAGCTTCCGGCACAGAACGAGGCCGAGGCCGGTGCCGCCGAACTTCCGCGCGGTGGCTTCCTCGGCTTGGCCGTAGCTCTTGAAAATACGGCTTTTTTGCTCTTCCGTGAAGCCCGGGCCGGTGTCCGACACCGTGAAAGAAAGACGGCTGGTCGGCCGGCCCGCGCGTTCCCCGTCGGTTGCGCGCACGCTGATCTCGACCCGGCCCTTGTCCGTGAATTTGACCGCGTTGCCGACGATGTTGATCAGAATTTGTTTGAGACGGGTCGGATCGGTGACAACGCGGCAAGGAAGCGGTTCGACGAGATTGCAGACGAGGTCGAGGCCCTTCTTCCTCGTCGCGGCGTCGAACAGCCGCGAGACTTCGCGGACGAGCTCGCGCACATCGACCTCGATCATTTCGACCTCGAGGCGGCCGGCTTCGATCTTCGAGAGGTCCAGAATGTTGTTCACGATCTGACACAGCAGGTCGCCGTTTCTTTTAATGATGCCGACTGCGTCCAACCGGTCGTGCTCGGTCAGATGCTCGTCGCTCAGCACGTCGCAGAAGCCGAGAATGGCGGCGAGCGGTGTTCGGATCTCGTGACTCATGTGCGCCAGGAACTCGCTCTTCGTACGGTTGGCGAATTCCGCCCGCTCTTTTGCGGTCCAAAGAATTTGTTCGGCTTGTTTCCTTTTAGTGATGTCGAGTGAGACACCGGCGACGAACTGCGAACGCCCCTTGTCGTCCTCGATCATTTGTCCGACGTCGAGCATCCATTCGGTGAGCCCGGTCTGAGTCTTGCGGCGGTATTCGACTTCGATCACGTCCTGGCGCTGAAGCGCAATGGTCCAGGCAAGGGCGACGCGCGGCCGGTCCTCTTCCGCGACGTGGGTGAGGTGCGCGTTCAGTGACTCACGGATCGCTTTTTCGAAATTCGCGGATCCCGGCACGGCGGCGGGAACGCGGTACTTCCAAGGGATCACGGGCGCCTGCCGGCGCATGCGCAGAGTCGAGCGCGCGCCGCGCCATAACGACTCGAGCACGTAGCCCATCGGCCAGGCCACCAAGATCAACGTCAGGATGAGGATCTGGATCGGCATGGGCTCGCGCGTGCGGGCGAGCATCCACAACGTAATCGAGAGCAGGATAAAGACCGGAGGGAGAATGATGTGCGGCTTGCGCCAGAGGCGCAATAGCTGGGGAGTCATTTTATCTTTCTTCGCCGCGATCTCTCGTCAGATCACGGCGCTTGTTTGCTTCGAGTAAACGACCTTGGCTATAGTTAACCCCTGAGGTCGTGAATGGAAACAGGGAATTTCTTAGGCAAGTTATGCCAAAAATTAGATAAGCGGGCGCTGTTTTCGCCGCGCAGCAAAAGTTATGGATGCGTGGGCAAAATTGCTTACTGGATGTCGCCGATCGGCAAAGAAACCGTAAAGGTCGTGCCGAAACCGGGCGTGCTTTCGACTTCGATTTTGCCGCCGTGCGCCTCGACCAGCCGCTTCGTGATGGCGAGTCCGAGTCCCGTGCTCTTTTCGCCCTTGGTCGGACGATTGCTGAGCACACCGTAATCCTTGAACAAACCTTCGAGCTCCACCGGCGCGATGCCGGGGCCCTGATCCGTTACCCAAAGCGCGACCTTGGAGTGTAGTGTTTTCGCACCAAGCGCCACTCGTCCCCCATCCGGCGAAAACTTCAGGGCATTACTGACGAGGTTGTTTAGAATCTGCTCGAGGCGAAGCGGGTCGGCCTTGATGCGGGGCAAAGCTCCCTGGACGACGATCTTTACCGCGATGTTCTTGGATTTGGCGGCCGGACCGAACGCCCTGGCGCATTTCTGCAGGGCTTCTTCGAGGTCCACACTTTGGAAGTCGAGCCGGACGGCGCCAGCTTTGATGCGACCGACGTCGAGAATGTCGTCGATCAGTTTCATCATCATTTCGCAGCTGCTCTCGAGAATTTCCGGCAATCCCGAGTTTACGTATTCGGCCGGAGTCAGCTCTCCGGACGTCAGCATCAGGTTGGTCGACTGGATCAGGCCGATCGGCGTGCGAAGGTCATGGGCAATTACGCTCATGGCGCGGTCGTAGTTCCTCGACAGGCGCTTGGCCTGCAGATCCATGAACTCGGCCCAATAGCGGACTAGGTCCTTGGTCGACAGCAGTCCGACGGTCACGCCCTCTTCGACGATGACTATGTGATTCAGCCCACCCTGGCGCATGATCCGGTAGGCGTCTTCCGTGTCGTGATCCGTGCTCAGCGTCGGCGGCTCTGCCTTCATCCTCGACGCGACGGGCTGGGCCAGGAAATCGTCCAGATGCAGCGCGGCGCAAAGCTCGGTCTTGGTGAACGTGCCGAGCGGTTTTCCGTACGCGTCGCCTATGACTATGCAGTCCGCGTTGCGGTCGCGAAAATGCGCGACGGCGTCCTTCAACGGATCGAGCGGCGACAGCGCCGCGAACGCCGGATCCATCAGGTCGGTGATCTTCAGATCGAGCAGACAGCCTTCGAGAAATTCGAGATAGCGCTTCTTGGCGTTTTCGTGGAACTCGAGCACCTGCACGCCGACGCCGCGGGGCATGTACGGGCCGAGGTCGGTGCCGCGCACCCAACGCACCTTCGCAACTCCGGTGACTTCCTCGTCCTTGTCGAGCCGCAGCGCGAAATGAATCGAACTGCCGCGTTGCACCGGGACGTCGTCCTGCGCTTCGATGAACATGCCGCTGCGGCTGATGTTGGCCAGGCGGTAAGTGCGCACCGCCGGCCTACCTGTATCCAGCAGCTCGAAAGCGACAGGAGACTTGGCCCGGTCGAGGGACACCCGGAGTTCGCGGCGTTCTATTTCCATGCTGTCATTGTACTTTGAATGCCGGCGCTGCCGCAAAAATTTGCACGGACGCGCGACGGTTTGGGAAGAAGGCCAAAACCGAAAGCAAGCAGCTCGGAAACGCGGCCGTCAACGCGAGCGCAGCCAGAATGACCGTGAGCACGGAGAGATGTCCTTTGAGGTACAGGTCGAAATGAGAGGCCAGCATGTTGCCGAACGACGCGGCGGGCTCCTGGATGCCGAAGCCGAGGTAACTCAGCGACGCTTCGATGGCGACTGCGGCTCTGAGATGAAATCCCAGCGCTTCGGCGAGGCTCCAGCGCCACCCCGTAAAAACGCCGTAGCGCCAAAGGCGTCCCGCTTCCGAGCCGCCGAGCGAAGCGTGCGCCGTCCAAAAGCCGAGGTTGCGGTCGTGGCGATGGAGATCGCGCACCT
>JAYVBB010000568.1:0-2265 GCA_043750715.1 Pseudomonadota bacterium
CACTGGTCGCCCTCATCAACCCAGGTCCGAGCGCGTCATAGTCGACGAACACGCGGTCGCGATGGGGGATGATGTTGACCGCAAACACATTTCCGGCCGCCAACCGGCGCATGTGGTTTTCGTCGAGAATGACGTCGAAGCGCTCCGGCGTCCGCCCAATGGGGCTGTGAGCTCCGACCGTGAAGCGGTGCCACGCGGCGGAACGCAAATGACCCAATGCAAAGAACTGCCTCACGAGTTCGAGGCTGTCGACAACCTCCTGCGCGGTTTGCGAGGGAAAGCCATAAATCAGGTAGGCGTGCACCGCTATGCCGCTGGCAGTAAAGGCCTTCGCGACCTGGGCGACCTGGGAAACGGTGGTGCCCTTGTCCATGAGTTTCAAAATGCGGTCCGAGGCGACCTCGAGGCCGCCGGTGACGGCCACGCAGCCGGAAGCGGCCAATTGATCGGTCAGCCGGCGAGAGAAGGCGCGGTCGAAACGAATGTTCCCATACCAAACGTACTGCCGGCCGCGAGCGATGAGCCGCTGCGAAAGGCCCGCGAGGACGACGGGCGGACAAGCCTCGTCCGTGAAATGAAAGCTGGAAGCGCCCGTTTCCGCGGCGAGACTTTCCATGCGGTCGGCCAGCACGTCGGCGCTGGCCTTGTCGTAGCGCTCGATGTAGTCGAGATGAATGTCGCAGAACGTGCACTTGCGCCAGTAGCAGCCGTGGGCCAGCGTCAACTTGTTCCAGAAATGGTTGTCCATCATGCCGCGCACGAGATTGCGCCCGTATCCAGCCATGGTGTCGGCGAAGTACTGGGTAAGCGGTAGGCCCACATAGGTCGGCGTGCCGTTTTCTCCGTGAGGAACGTCCTTTTCCGTCTTCGTGGTGAAGAGGCGGACTTTACCGTCGTGGAGCGTCAGCGTCCGAAGCAAGTCTTCTTTCCCACGTTTGCCTTCGAGGTGTTCGAGGAGGCATTCGAGGGGACGCTCGCCGTCGTCGAGAGTTATGTAGTCCAGGTAGCGGAAGATGCGGGAATCCGAAAGCGAGCGAAGCTCGCTGTTGCAATAGCCTCCGCCAATGACGATCTTCGCTCGGGGACGCAGCCGCTTTACGACCTCGCCGATCCGCAGGGCGCCATACATGTTGCCGGGAAAGGGTACCGTGATGCCGACCAGTCCCGGTTCGTGGCGGTCGAGAAAGCCCGCCGTGATGTCTTCCAGGAAAGTGTCGATCAGCGTCGTACGGCCGAGCCGCTGCTCGAGGGGATCGAACGACGGAGGCGAGATCGCCAGGGCTTCCTCGTAGCGTGTGAAATCGAATTGCGGTTCGATGGTATGTCGAATGATCTGCATGATTTCGAGTACGAAAAACCCGGCATAAGACATCGCCCTCTCATAGACGTCCTGGTGCCGGCCCGACTTGGAGGCTTCGTAAATTTCGACGAAGTGCTGAAACAGTCGGCTTTCCGGCAGGAGCGTCCGGTTGGCAATCCGGAACGCCTGGGCGCGTTCGCGGCCGCGAAGAAACTCCATGACGGTCGTGACCACCGAGGTGTAGCGGTGCGTCTCCTGACGGAACATCCGGAAGTCGTCGGGGCCCAGCGGCTTCGGCATTTTCTCGATCGCCTGGCAAATTTGAGCGAGGCCCTCGGGGGAGAGAATTCGCGTCGCGAGCTGGATGCTGGCGTCTTCCTGGACTGCTTCGTGGCCGCGGGATTTGAGAAATCCGGTCAGCACCGTCGTTGCCGGATAAGGGGCTGCGACCTGGGTCATCGGCGGCGTTATCAGCAGGATTTTCATGTCAAACCGGCAAATTGACGAGCATGCGATTCAATCTTCTTTCGCCCGAAAACGGCAGACGTCCATGCAGCATCGTCTGATTGTCCGAAAGGACGATGTCCCCTTCCTGCCAGCCATGGTACAGGCAGTTCCGGGGCGAATAGAGCCGTTGCAGGAGGTCGAAATAGACTCCTGCGAGATTCTGTCTGCCAGGCCGCCAGTCGCCGAGGCCGAAAGGGTCCATTTCCCGGCACTCGACGTCCCGGTCGTTCTCTCTCAACCGGAGAATGGTGTCGCCGTTAAGCGGGTGACGACCAACCAAGGGGTACGTGCGCGTTTCGCCGAACAGCCTCTCGAGCAACTCCTCTTGCGTACGATGCTGGCAGGAGCGGCGATAGACGAAAAGGCGCTGGTCCCAATCGGCGCGAAGACTTGCCGAAGCGCTTCGATACACGCGAGTGGTGTGAGCGAAGACGGATTCCCCTCCATATCCCGGCCGG
>JAYVBB010000569.1:0-26434 GCA_043750715.1 Pseudomonadota bacterium
CGCCGTTTTCTTGGGCAAAGAAGCCGGCGTGTTCATGCCTAGCGGCACGATGGCGCAGCAGATCGCCTTGCGCCTCTGGTCGGACCGTTCCGGCCGCAAGACGGTCGGCATGAACACCACCTGCCATCTCTACCGCGACGAACATGCCGCCTTCGCGGAGCTGCATCACCTCTCGCCGGTCTTGATCGGAGAAGCGACGCGGCAGGTCCGGCCCTCTGATTTGGGACCTGAGGCCGCGACCCTCGGCTCTCTCGTCGTGGAGCTTCCGCAGCGAAACAACGGCGGCGCGTTGCCGGAATGGGACGAGCTCCTCGCAATTCGAAGCTGGGCTGCGGCCCACGACGTCAAGCTCCACCTCGACGGCGCGCGGCTTTGGGAGGCGCGTCCGTTCTACGGGCGTCCGGAATCCGAGATCGCGGCGCTGTTCGACTCGGTGTACGTTTCCTTTTACAAAGGCCTCGGCGGAATCGGCGGCGCGATGCTGCTCGGCCCCGCCTCTCTCGTCGAAGAGGCCCGCGTCTGGCAACGCCGCCACGGCGGCAACCTGATCCACTTGTTTCCCTACGTCGTTGCGGCCGATCTCGGTTTCGGAAAGTATCTTCCCCGCATGAGCGCTTACTTCGAGCGGGCGAAAGAGATCGCCGCGGTGATCGGTCGCCTGGACCGGATCCGCGTCACCCCCAAAGTGCCGCAGGCGAACATGATGCATCTGATGTTCGACGCGCCGCCGGCTGTCGTCGAAAAGGCCGCTCTCGAAGTGTCCTCCGAAACCGGCCTTTGGCTTTTCAACGGTCTTTGGACCCGGTCGTTCGCGACCGAGCCCGTCACCGAGGTCACGGTCGGGGAAGCGACGATGGCTGCAGGGATGAACCTGATCGAACGCGCCTTGGCTCTTCTCGACGCCAAGATCAGGTAACTCTCAGAGTGCCGGCAGCAACGCGAGCCAGAGCGAGCAGACGAACCCGACGCCCCAGACGAGCGAGCGGACGAGGTGCACGTCGGCGATGTAAAGCACGGGATAGATGTACCGGGCGACGACGGCGACGATTGCGAGCGTCGCGGCGCAGGACGCCTGCTCGGGCCGGGCAAAGTGTGAAATGAAGACGCCCGGCGTGAAGATGGCGATCGCTTCGAAGGTGTTTTGGTGCGCCGCCAACGCGCGTTTGCCCCAACCCGTGAGGGCTCCTTGTTGAGTCCGAGGATCACGGTTGTCGTACTTGCCCCGGCCGGCCTGCGCTTGGGCGCGGGCGAGCGGAATCTTGGTCAGAATCACGAGGGCCAGCATGGCGACCATGCAATAAAAGGGTACCGTCACGGAGAGCTCCCAAGCAAAGGGGTGAATCGCGCCAGTCGGTTTTACGCTAGGATGGGTCCCATGGCGATCAAATCCACGGTATTCAAGGTCCAGCTGACGGTATCGGACATGAACCGCAACTACTACGCGGATCATGCGTTGACCTTGGCTCGCCACGCCTCCGAAACCGACGTGCGTCTGATCGTGCGCGTGCTCGTCTTCGCGTTGAACGCGCACGAGCGCCTGGAGTTCGCCAAGGGACTGGCCGACGCCGAGGAGCCCGACCTCTGGCAAAAGGACCTCACCGGGATGATCGAGCACTGGATCGACCTCGGCCAGCCGACGGAAAAACGCGTCCGCCAGTCCTGCAGCAAAGCCCGGAAAGTCTCGGTCTACACCTACAACAAGCTGGGCGCCGCCTCCTGGTTCGAAACCATCCGCGAGACGGCCGCGCGCTTCAGGCAGCTGTCGGTCTTGCACCTGACGCTGCCGCCCGACGCCGAGGTCGAAGCCATGGTCGACCGCAGCATGAAGTTCAGCTGCACGATCCAGGACGAGCAGATCCTGCTGTCGAGCGACGCCGCCACACTGACCGTGTCGCTCGCTTCGGCCGTTACTGCTTGATGCGGTAGCCGGACTTGAAGATCAGCCGGATCGCGATCAGACAGGCGAACATGAAGACGCACGTCATCCCGAGGCTCACTCCGACGCCGACGTCGGAGATGCCGTAGAAGGACCAGCGGAAACCGCTGACGAGGTAGACGACCGGGTTGACGAGGGCGATCTTCTGCCAGATGGGCGGAAGCATGTTGATCGAGTAGAAGCTGCCGCCGAGAAACGTCAGCGGGGTAATGACGAGCGACGGAATGATCTGGAGCTTCTCGAAGCCGTCGGCCCAAATGCCGATGATGAAGCCGAAGAGGCTGAAGGTGACCGAAGTCAGGACGAGGAACGTCAGCATCCAGACCGGGTGCAGGATGGAAAAGCCGACGAAGAGGCGCGCCGTGGCCAGGATGATCAGTCCCAGCAAGATCGATTTCGACGCCGCCGCACCGACGTAGCCCAGGACGATTTCCATGGCCGACACCGGGGCCGAGAGGATTTCGTAGATCGTCCCCGCGAACCGCGGGAAATAGATGCCGAAAGAACCGTTGGAAATGCTCTGGGTCAGAATCGAAAGCATCAGCAGACCAGGGACGATGAACGCCCCGTAGCTGACGCCTTCGACGTCGTTCATCCGCGACCCGATCGCCGAGCCGAAGACGATGAAGTAGAGCGACGTCGAGATGACGGGCGAGGCGATGCTCTGCATCAGCGTCCGGAAAAAGCGGGCCATTTCGAAGCGGTAGATGGCACGGATGGCGTGGAGGTTCATGCCTTGCCTCCGACGAGATCGACGAAGATCTCTTCGAGGGAGCTTTCCTTGGTTTGGACGTCTTTGATTTCGATGCCGTTCTTGCCGAAACGGTGGAGAATCTCGGTGATGCCGGTCTGGCCCCCCGCGTCGAACGTGTGGACGACTTGGAGACCGTCTTTGGACAGCGTGATGTTTTGGCCGGAGAGATCGGCAGGCAGTGCTTTCAAAGGGCTGACGAGCGTGAGTTTCAGTTGGCGTTTGCCGAGCTTCTGCATCAAGGCCGCTTTTTCGTCGACGAGGATGATCTTGCCCTTGCTGATGATGCCGATGCGGTCGGCCATTTCCTGGGCTTCCTCGATGTAGTGCGTCGTCAAGATGATCGTGACGCCGCGGGAGCGTAGCTCCCTGACTTTGTCCCACATGGTCCGGCGCAGCTCGACGTCGACGCCGGCGGTCGGCTCGTCGAGAAAGAGAATGGTCGGCTCGTGGGACAGGGCCTTCGCTATCATAAGGCGGCGCTTCATGCCGCCGGAGAGGCTCCTGATCTTGCTGTCTTTCTTGTCCAGAAGCGACATGTCCTTCAGGACGCTTTCGACGAACTGGGGATTCGGCGGCTTGCCGTAGAGGCCGCGGCTGAACGTCACCGTGTTCCACACCTTTTCGAAGGCGTCGACCGCGATTTCCTGGGGGACGAGCCCGATCTTGCCGCGCGCGGCGCGGAAGTCCTTGATGATGTCGTGGCCGTCGGCCTGGACGACGCCTGAGGTCGGGTTGACGATGCCGCAGATAATGCTGATCAGCGTCGTCTTGCCGGCGCCGTTTGGTCCGAGCAGGGCGAAGATTTCGCCCCGGTGGATTTCCAGATCGACGTTGTCGAGCGCCTTATGACCCGACGCATAGGACTTGCTCAACCCTTTGACCGAAATGATCGCTTCGTTGTTCAAGCTCGTACGCCTCTCACTTCGTTTTTCACGGGAGCCGTAAGCCAATCGAAGTCGTCGGCGGTGAGGTCTTCCGGCGAAACCCGGACCCGGCTGTCGTAAGCCGCTCCCGAGCTGTCGTTCTCGCGGGCTTCGATGTAGACCATGCGGTCGCTGAATTCGGCGCGGACGAGGTCGATGAGATCCTCGAGGTCGCGCACCGTGTGACGCGTTTCGGACTGGACCATGCGGCTGGTCTTCCAGATCAGAAGGGAGCCCATTCAGCGCCTCGCATGTTCAATGATCTCGTCGACCGTCCACTGGTCGAAGGCGTGGCGGCCGTAGTGGCTGGCCACGATGGTCCCAAACGGCGAGATCAAAAATTCGGCCGGACGCGTCCAGGGGCCGCCCTCCGCCTCTCCAGTCGGTTTGTCTTCGTGGGCAATGGCGCGGAACATGGTCGGCCAGACGCGCGGGTCGAGCAGCGCGAACGGCGACGATTCGACGCCGAACTGGGCGTAGAGCTTTTTCTCGGGGTCCGCGATGACGTCGAACGGGAATTTCCCCTGGTAGGGAAGCAGCGACGATGCCGGCGAGTGAAAGACGACCACTTCCTTGATCCCGACTTCCGTCAGATCGGCATAGCGATCGATGATCGCATGCATGTGCAGGTTGCAGATCGGGCAGCCCGCGAAGCGACGAAACTGCAGGTGCACCACCCGGGCCGTCGGGCTCGGGATCTTGACGTCGTCGCCGACCACGTTGGTTAAAGTCATCGGCGCGACGGGGTCGCCGGCTTTCAACTTTTCCTGCAGGCCGGAAGTGAAGAGGGTTATCACGAACGCGGCGACGAGCAGGAAGACGGCAATGAGGATTTTTCTCAACATTGCCGAAGTATCGCTTTATTCCGGCGCCGCCGCAACCCAGGTCCGGGATGTCGCCGCTTATTTCAACGCGTCGAGCAGCGGTCCCTTGCGTTCCCGGGAAACGGACAGCACCTGCCCGCCCTTCAGCTTGACGGTCGTGTTGGCTCCGCGGTCGACGTGCGCGACGGCACGGATCGCCACGATGGAATTGCGGTGAATCCGGACGAACTGCTGCGGGTTCAGGTGCTCTTCGAGATGCGTCAGCGACTGATCGAAGGCGAAGTCGATGCCGTCCATGACGATGCGCGTGACGTGACTTTCGCTAAGGAAGTAGAGCACCTCTTCGGCTTCGATGACCCGGGTCCGTGGGCCAGCGGTCACGACGAACCGTTCGAGGAACTTCCCGGCTTCGCGCAATGCCGGCAGCAACACGGGGATGGAGTCGATCTTCGCCTTGGTCAGGGCCTGTTCGAGGCGCGCGTCGGTGAAGGGCTTGAGCAGGTAGTCGACGGCATTGGCGTCGAAAGCCTTGACGGCGAACTGGTCGAACGCCGTCTGGAAGATCACGGCAAAGGGCCATTCGTCGAACTGACGCAGCATGTCGAAGCCCGAAAGCCCCGGCATTTCGATGTCGAGAAAGACCACGTCGGGGGCCTGGCGGCGGATCTCTTCGAGCCCTTCAATCCCGTCCTTCGCATCCACGACTTCGCAGCCGAAATGTTTGGACTCGAGATAGCGGCGAATCCTGAGCCGTGCCAGCTCTTCGTCGTCGACGATCAGGATGCGGCGCTTGGTCGGCGTCATTTCCTCTCCCCGGTGAAAACAAAGGATGCCACGGTTTCGCCGTTGGCTTCTTTGGCCAAGTGAAACCGGTGCCGCGTGCCGTAGAGGAGGTCGAGCCTCCGGATGGTGTTGGCGATCCCCGTCCCGCCCTGTGCCGACTCGCGCCGTCCGTCGAACGCGGCGCCCGTGTTTCTTACCGTCATCCGGAAAAGGCCCCCGTCCGCCGCTTCGACTTTCACCGAGACCTTGCCGCCTTGGCGGGAAGGTCCGACGCCGTGCTTCACGGCGTTCTCGACCAGCGTCTGCAGAAGCAGGCCCGGCGCGTAGAGATGGCCCAGGTCGGGCGGGGCGTCGATCTCGTAGGTCAATCGCTCGCCAAAGCGCATCTTCTCGAGCTCCAGGTAGTTGGACGCGATCTCGATCTCGTGCTTTAGCGGCGACGTCGCCGTTTTCGACGAGTCGAGGATGCCGCGGTAGAGATCCGCCAGGCGCGAGATCATTTCCTGGGCCCGTCCGGCATCGATGCTCGCTATCGTCGAGACGCTGTTCAGGCTGTTGAAGAGGAAGTGCGGATTCATCTGCGACCGCATCGCATCGAGCTCCGACTGGACTTGGGCGCGTTCGAGCTCGCCTTTGACCTGCTCCTGCTCGCGAATCGTCTGCATCTGCGCCGTGACGGCCTGGCCGAGGCCCGCCAGCGTGCCGGCGAAGTCCTGGAGCTCCTGGAATGGCACGACGGGGGCTTTCGTAACGTAACGGCCCGCCGCGACTTCGCGGACGAGCTGAGTCAGCTGAGCGAGAGGTGCCGTCAAGCGGCGTGCGCCGGACCAGCCGAGCATGGCGAAGAGAAAGACGAGGATGGCCACGCCGGCCGAAAGCCGGATCGTGAGCAGCCGCACCGGTAGCAGTCTCCTCGCCGCCGGCTCTTCGACGCGGACTTCGTACAGCGCCGCCGGATCGCGCGTCATTCCACCCAAGCGCAACGACGCCGAAGCGGAAATCAGGCCGTCGACGGCGTCTTCCCGGGTTTCGGCCAGGAGAATGCGCACGGTGGCGTCGTCGACGACGGCGCCTGCCCTTTCACTCAACGTGTTCTTCTGTATCTTGATCGCGAGCACGCCGGCGGTGTCGCCGACCAACCCGAGCACCGGCACGAACAGGACGAGGTCTCCGTCGATCACCCGGGCGACGGGGACGCGTTCCCCTTGCGAGACCATTTGTCTGAGATGGTCGACCACCCCGTTGGCCGTCGGATCGGCGGCTCGCGCGGGCGGCGCGACGCTGACGATCTGTCCCTCGCGATTGAGTAGACGTAACTCGTGGATCAGAGGCTGTTTGTCTACCATGTCGGCGAACAGCCGATCGACGCGGTTCATGAACAAAAGGCTGCTCAACACCCGCCGCACGTCACTGTCGGCGACGGCGCCGCGACCGGAAGCGAGTAGGCCCGCGATGTCCTGTTCGAGTGCGAGGGCGACCTTGCTCGCCTTCAGGTCGAGCTCCTGGATCGCCGTGCGTTCGGTCAACCACCGGATGTAGCCGACAAGGGGAAAAGCGACGAGAAGCGCCGGCACGGACGCCGCCAGGATCGTCCAGGCGATGAGAGTGGTGCGAAGAGTTTGCGCAGGGACTTTCATGGGACGAGCGAGACCATGTAGGCCGCCGTCGCCTGGGCGTTGCGCGCCCCCGCCAGGTATTCCGTCAGTCCTTTGCGCACCGCCGTCCACGCGAACGCGAGCTTCGGGTTCGGCAGCACGGGCTTGCTCCGGGCATGCTGATTGAGGCTCTCGGCAATTTCCGGTGGTACGCCCTTGTCGAGGGTGCGGACGAGGTCAGCGAGCACCGGAATGCGCTCCGACTCCTTCCACCAGCGTTGCTGCACGGCCGGCGACAGGAGGTACCTCGCGAGGTCTTTCAGGATCTTGGCTTTCTTGCCCGTAAGACCCTTCTTAGGAAAAAACAGCGCAAACGTACCGGCGGGACTCACCATCATCGTCGGCCCCATTGCGGGAAGCGTCTTGATCCCGAGGTCGGCGCCGAGGGCCTTGCGCGCGTCCTGGATCGCCCATTCGCCGTTGAGCGCATAGGCGAATTCCCCGGCGTAAAATTGACGGGTCACGCATTCGTAGGCGCAGCTCTTCGGCACGACGCCGGCTTCGCTCAGCTCTTTGTAGTAGACGAGCGCGCGTGCCATCGGCCCGCCCCCGAGTGCGAGCTTTCCTTGCGAGAACATTTCGCCGCCGAGGCTCATGAAGAACGCCATGAAAATGTAGGAGTTCTGGTATTCGACGGCGAGCGGCTTCAGGCCTTTGGCCTTCAGCGCCGGCACGTCGGTCTTGAGCTGTTCCCACGATCCGGCCGGCTTTGGCACGAGCTTCTTGTTGTAATAGAGCAGGAGATGATTGCCTTGGATCACCGGAACGCCGCGGCGTTTGCCGTCCAGCTCGACCGTCGTGAGCGCCTTCGGGTCGACTCCTTTGACGAGCTCTGCCGGGATCTCGCTGAAGTCGACCTTCGGGTGGAGGCTCGCGATGTCGCCCGGGGCGAACACGACGTCGGGCATCGTGCCGAGCTCGGACTGGAGCACGAGGGACTCGGTCAGATCGACACCGGTTTCCGTGACGACGTCGACCTTGCGGGCTTTGCCGAATTCCTTCAGCACCGTTTCCAGGAACCGGGCCTGGGATTTGTCCTGCGTGTGCCAGAGCAGAATGGACGCGGCTTCGGCCGGGACCGACGCCAAGGCGATCCAGCAGCCTATGATTCGAACGAACGTCGTCACGGGGACCGTCCTTGCCCAAGTCCCTCGAGTGTATCAGTACTTGCGGCAGTCCTCGTACCGCTTCTTGACGCTCTTCGCGAACCAGTCGGTCGACCGTTTGGTCGCGAGCTTGGGCGAGTTCAGCGTGACGGTCGGAATCCGCGCATAGGGCGCCTTCTTCCCCGTCTTCTTCTCCCAGGCGGCGCGGACGGATTCCCAAAGAGCATAGTCTTCGAAGTCGAGAGTTTTTTCGTGATTGGCCGCGCGCCGCACCTCGCGGTCAGAGAGGTCGTGCTTGGCTCCGAAAGCCATCATCGCCTTGACGGATTGTGTCTCGTCGCCCGTGGCGTCGCCGTCAGGCTCATAGGCCAGCAGGTCGCCGTCGGCAGTGAGTCTCGCTCCGCCGAGATCCGAGAGCATCGCCTGAAATGCCGCGTTGCGGGAAGAATAGATCCCCGCGTTGTAGTCGGCAAAGCGGTAAATGACGTCGTCATAGTGGGCTTCGTAATCCAGAAGCCGCGCCGTTCCGGCGATGACGCCTCCTTTGCGGGTATAGAGAAGGTCGCGTGCTTCGGCGTCGGAGAGACTCGTGAAGCCGTCGAGCTCCTTGGCATACGAGACTTTGACTTGCATCGGTCCCGCGGTCGTCACAGGATTCAGCTCCTCGATCCAGCCCTTGCCCATCATCTTGCTCACCGCCGACGCGACGACGACCGGTCCGGGGAAGCGTTCACGCACCGAGTCCTCGATGTCGCGGAAGAGCCGGTCGAGATCGCTTTCCGTTTTGAGCTTGGCTACTCGCTTCGCGAAGTTGTCTTTCGCCCCCGGCGCGCGGGCTTGGAGGATGGCTTTCACAGCCAGTCCGGACAGCGGTCCGAGCTTGGAGAATTTTTGCTCCAGCCCATTCCGGACTATCTCCGGGAGGTTCCGGACGACCGGATCCACCTGGAAACCCGATTCCTGGCCGATGACCGCGATCACGGCGCAAACTCGTTCGGCCGTAGGAGCGCGGTCGACCCGCCCAATCGCCAGGACGATGTCGTCGGCCCAGCCCATCCGGTCCTTGAGATCGGCCGGAAGAAGCAGCGCCACTTCGCTGGCGGAAAGCGAAGCCGCTTCCGGCTCGGCGGTGACGCATCCGGAAAGAAGGCCGAGAAGGGCAAGCAGCCCGAAAATTCTAATCATTGGTTGCGAGGACCTGCTTACGGGTTGTCGGACCAAGCTCCCGCGTAGAGGCGGCGGCCATTGGTCACGTAGCTGCTGATCTGCCGCGCCGGCATTCCGACCAAAGCGCGTTCCTCATTGAAACGGAAGAACGAGGCTTCGTCCATATCATGTCGACCTTACCACCAAAGTAGGGGCTGCTCGTGCATGAAGCAGTCCCGATGCGAACGGCTCAGTCGCCCCGCGGAATGCCGTCGCGGTCGAGCTCCTGGTCGGTCCAGCGGTAGTCGATCAGGATTTCCTCGCCCTCGCGGATGTCGCGCACGGCGACGATGCGGACGAATTCGGGCGACGACTCGAACTCGGCGTTCGGCGTGCGTGAATGATTGTAGAGAGAGGTGTATCCCAATCCTACGCCCGCCCGGGCCCGTCCGAGGTCGAAGGCGTGGCTGCCGAGCTTGGTCGTGAGCAGGAGGCGCGCCTCGTCCCGTTCCAGGACGATGACGGGCGCGTATTCGACCACTTCCCCTTCGACCAGGGGGCCTTTGGCGAAGACGCCCCGGCCCTTCTTTCCGGCCGGGAGCACGCGGACTTTGTTGCTGTGGAAAGTGCTTTTGCTCACGCGCGGGCTTTCGCGGCGGCCTCGAGGTCGGCGATGATGATCTTTTGCATTTTCATCATCGCTCCAAAGACGCGCGCCGCTTTCGCCTTGTCCTTGCCGGTCGTGAGCTTGATCAGCTGGTCCGGGACCACTTGCCACGAGAGGCCGAACTTGTCAGTGACCCATCCGCATTGGCTGGGCTGGCCGCCGTCTGCCGTGAGCTTCTTGTAGAAAAAGTCGACTTCCTTCTGGTCCTTGCAGTCGACCCATAGAGAAATCGCCGGCGTAAACTTGAAATGGGGGCCGCCGTTCAAACCGACGTAGCTCTGACCGTTGAGCTTGAACTCGACGGTCATGACGCTGCCGGCCTTGTAGGGCGAGCCCGCCGGGTACTTGTTGACTCGGGTGATCTTCGAGTTCTTGAAGATCTTGACGTAAAATTTGGCGGCCTGCTCCGCCTGGGTGTCGAACCAGAGACAGGTCGTGATTTTTTTCATGGGGCGGACTTTTTCAAGAAGTTTGCGACTAAGACGATGCGCATGCCATTCACTTTACCTTCGACGTACTTAGGATCGTCGGTCAAGGAGATGCCTTTGACGGTCGTCCCGCGCTTGGCCGTGAAGTTCGCACCCTTGACCTCGAGGTCTTTGATGAGCGTCACGGCATCGCCGGAAGCGAGCGGCGTGCCGTTGCTGTCGACCGTCTGGGCTTCGGCCCAAGCCAGTTGGTCCTCGTCGAGATAGATCTGACCGAGGAGTTCCTGGGCCAGCGGCGCGTCGCCGAGGCGCTTCAGGACACGGTAGACGAGCACTTTCACGGGAGCGCGTTCGCTCCACATGCTGTCTCTCAGGCAGAACCAATGCGCCGGTGCGACCCCCGCCGGCTCGTCGAGGCCGCCGCGGCAAGTTCCGCAAAGTTGCAGTTCCGTCTCGCCGTGGTGCGGTCCGACGTCAAATGCTTGGAGACCATCCGTCGAACCGCAAAGTTCGCAGGAGCCCATTACCAGCGCTTTCTTTTCTGCGGACGGTGCGCCGGGGAGGGCGCGGGACTGCCGGGGCCGTCCTTGTCGCGACGAACGCTGACTTCTTGGCCTTTGATCTTGGACCCCTGGAGGGCCTCGATCACGCGGTCGATCAGGTCTTCGCTGACTTCGACGACGGTGAAGCGGTCGGCAATCTGGATGGCGCCGATTTCGCGCCCTTCGATGCCGGCTTCGCCGGTGATCGCGCCGACGAGATCCGCGGGGCGCATGCCCATGCTGCGGCCGGCGCCGACGAACATGCGGGCCATCGGCATGCTGACGCGCGTGGCGCGGACCGTTTCCGCGGCGACGGCGCTTTCGTCGACGTCCGCACCGCTGGCTTTGTGGACCAGCTTCACGGCGGCAAGCGCGATCTCCATCAGATCATGCTCTTCGGTCAACGTTTCGAGGACGTCGCGGTAGCGGTCGAGGCCGCCTTCGACGATCGCGTTTTTGATGGACGTGCGCGTCTGCTCGAGGCGACGGGCTTGGAGGTCGGCGAGCGTCGGCATGTTGGCCACTTCGATGCGCTGACCGATGGCGCGTTCGATGTTCTTGAGGAGACGGTGCTCACGCGGCGAGGCGAGCGTGATCGCGACGCCTTCGCGGCCGGCGCGGCCGACCCGGCCGATGCGGTGGACATAGGCGTCGGGAGCCGACGGCACGTCGTAGTTGATGACGTGGGTCAAACGGTCGATGTCGAGGCCGCGCGCCGCGACGTCGGTCGCGATGACGAGCTCGGTGTCGGAGCCGCGGAGCTTCTTCATGACGCGGTCGCGTTGCGCCTGCGACATACCGCCGTGGAGGGCTTCCACTTTGTAGCCTTGGGCGTCGAGCTTGCTTTGGACTTCCTCGACTTCGTTCCGCGTGCGGCAGAAGACGATCGCGGCGATCGAGTTTTCGACCTCGAGCAGGCGGGCGATGGCCTCGACCTTGCGGCCACGGGGGACGATGTAAACGGCCTGGCGGACGGATGGCACTTGGCCTTCGACGCGCTCGGTGACGATCTGGATCTTGGTCGGGTCTTTGAGGTGACGCTTGGCGATCGTCGCGACGCGCGGGGGCATGGTCGCGGAGATCAGCGCCGTCTGCTTATCCTTCGGGGTTTCCGAGAGGATCGCTTCGATGTCTTCGAGGAAGCCCATGTCGAGCATCTCGTCGGCTTCGTCGAGGACGGCGAACTGGATCGACTTCAGGCTCAACGTCTTCTGACGGATGTGGTCCAAGGCCCGGCCGGGGGTTGCGACGACGACGTCGACGCCGCGGTGAAGGGCGCGCACTTGCAGCTCGTAAGCCTGGCCGCCGTAAACCGGGAGGACGCGGACGCCCACGCCGTGGCCGTAACCGTGAATCGCCTCGGCGACTTGCATCGCGAGCTCGCGGGTCGGGACGAGGATCAGGCCGACGGGTTCTTTGCCGTGCGTCTTGGCCTGGAGGATCTTCTGGACCAGGGGCAGAGAGAACGCCGCCGTCTTGCCGGTGCCAGTGGCAGCCTGGCCGAGGACGTCCTTACCTTGAAGAAGGGGCGGAATCGCTTCCCGTTGAATCGGGGTCGGTTCCTCGTAGCCCAGCGCCAGCAGCCGTTTCAGGATGCGCTCGTCCAGACCTAAGGCGCTGAATCCCGTAGCTTTACTTACTTGCTCCGTCACTGACATGCTGGCCCCCTTTGAAGGATGGGGGTTCTAGCCTAAGTCGGGCTCTAGCGCCATAGCCTATTTTCCTGCATTTTCTCATTCTTCCACGAACGATTTGAGCCTCGAAAGGGCACTGTCCCACTGCCTCGAGACCCTCGCCAGGTACTCCTGGGCCTCATCCAGAGGCTTGGGCTGGAGAGAAAAGAGGCTACCTAGTGGAGGGCGCCTCTTCGGCGCCTCGCGTGCGGGCGGTGCACGCCTCCAGCGTCGCGAAGGGCCCCGCAGCGACCCCTTCCCGGTCGATCGGCGACACGTACCAGTCGGAGCCGCCCCAAAAGCAGACGCCTTTTGCGGACGCGGCCTTCGTCGCCTGTAGGCAGTCGGAGAACTCCTCGATCGAGGAGCCGCCAAGATAACCGAAGTCGGCGCGCCCTGGCACGGTGCCGGTGTAGAGCGTCGGTTTCCAACCGTCGAGTCCCGTGCGGCTGCAGATCACTCCGAACGCGTCGTTGGCGTTGGCGAGGGCGTTGGCGCATTCCTCGGCGGCCGTCATGGCATTTTGTCCTAGCAAGCCTTTGGGAGTCTGGCTCCAGTCCTTGTAGCGCTCCCCTTCGTCGACGGCCTGAAGGTAGTAAGGCCTGAATTTACCTTGGCCTAAATCCTTGCACTCGAAGTGCGAAACGAACGGCTCGGAGAAGCTCATCACTGTCAGCAAAATCGGCATCAGCCCCATGGTAGTTCCCTTTATTTTGAGGTAAACGCTAGTCCACCGATGGCAGGAGGTCGAGTTTGAACCGGAAACAGCTTGTTATCCTTATGATCATCGTCGCCTTCGAGGTCCTCCGCTCGACGTCCGCCCACGCCGACGTGGCGACCAACCTCGGCAGCTCCCAGGTCGCGCTTTTCTTCCGCGAAGGCGAAAGCATCGTTCGGACGTTTTGCCGCGCCGACTCGGTGATCTACGACCGCGCCACCTGCCAGACGGCTCTCCATGCCGTTCCGGCGAACGAATTCTATGACGCTCTCGGCGGCGACTTCGGCGGCGACGCCGAGCAGTGGGAACGCCGGATTCGTGAATACTACGTGAAGATCGACCGCATCGATTTGAAGCTGCTGGAACTGATCAATGCCGAGCCGAACCCTTCGGGTCCGGACGTTCTCGAGCAGATCGAAGCGAAGCAACGCCAGCTCGCCGAAACCGACGGCAAGGTTGCCGAGATCCAGGACCAGATCGCCCGCATCCAGCGGTCGCTCTCCCAGCGGGAAAATCCGGACCTGCGCCGCCAGCTCCAAGCCCTCCAGATCGAGCTCGCCGACAAGGTCGCCGCCCAGACGACGCAGAGGGAGGCGCTCCACCGCCTCCGCGACGAATACGTCCAGGCCAACAGCGACGTGATCAACGCCGACACGCTGCGGGATCTTTCGGCGCAGCGCCACGACGTCGTCTCGCAGATCGACGACGCCAAGGGCAGCCTCGCCCGCGAGATGAAAGAGCTCGCCTCCGTCGCGCGGACGTTCAGCTTCGTCGCCGACCAGGGTTTCACCTACGAAGTGATGCAGGCCGGCAACTCGTACAACGACCTGAAGCCGGTCGCCCGCCGCATGAACGAAATCTTCCTCGACCTTAGCCTGCGCTTCCGGACGTTCGGCGGCGTGCTGGGCGGCAGCGTCGTCGTGATCGAAGTGCCCCGCTCCGGTGAAGTCGAGGCGTTCGACTGCCGCCTGGAAACGGAGCCGCTGGCGCGCTGCACCCGCCTCGAGATCCACCAGCCGAACGACTTCCGCAATCCGCTCGACGGCCTGAGCCTGCACTACACCCCGGCGGAGATGTCGCATGCGGTGCTGCGGCCGATGCTGCGCCAGGATCCGCAGGGCACGTGGGAAATCAAGCCGCTCTGCGACATGATCGCCTCCCGCGTCGTGCGGTCGTTCACGTGCAAAATGGTCCTCAAGTAACCAGCGCGTTGATGTCGCGGTTTTCGAGGATCTTCTTCGGGCCACCGGTTCGGGCCAGCTTGATCATGGCGTCGCCGATCCGGCGCGTCGTCGTGATCTGCTTCGGCATGACGGCGTTCAATACGGGGAAGAGCGGTCCCGCGACCTTGTAAAACGTGTTGTAGAGCTTGGTGCGCGACTGAATGCCGTCCATAGGGTGGATGTACCCCGGGCGGAGCGCATAGGCGGCTTTGAACGCCATCTTGAACAGGTCGTTCTCGGTCGCGCCTTTGACGCGAGCCCACATCACCCGGCCCTTCTCGCTGCTGTCGGTGCCGCTGCCCGACACGAAGACGAAAGTCATCTTGGGGTTGGCGTCGGCGAGCACCTTCGCGGCGGCGACGGTGAAGTCCCGCGTCACCTTTTTGTACTCCGGCTCGCTCAGGCCGTTCGACGTGACGCCCAGGCAGTAGAAGCAGGCGTCGTACCCCGTCAAGTCGTGCTTCACGTCCGTGAAATTCAGGAAGTCTTTGTGCACCAGGTTTTTGACCTTCGGGCTCGCCGGGCCGCTGGCAGCCCGGCCCACCGTCAGAATGGCCGTGACCTCGGGATCGTTGATGCACGCCAGCAGCGCGCCCTGGCCGACCATGCCTGACGCTCCGAAAATCACGACGTTCATAGGCTCTTTCCGTCGAACGTGGTGAGGGGCACCCTTTTCAGGTCGATACCGTCGAGGCACCGGAGGTTGATCGCCCGCATCTTTTTCCCGTCGGGACCTTTGCCGGCTCCGAAGGCGCCGACGCCGCAGGTAGAGCAGAAGTAATGATGAATGTTCTTCCTCGCGAACTGGTAGTCGGTGAGCAAACCCTCGCCGGCGAGCAGCTTGAAGCTGCCTTCGGGCACGAACGTCAGGATATGGCCACGCTTCTCGCAGATCGAGCAGTTGCAGGACAAGCCTTTGTCCAGGGTCATTTCGACCTCGAAACGGACTTTTTGACAGTGACAGCCGCCGGTGTATTTCATGGCCAGGTTCCTCCCGGGTCGGGCATGACAGCCGTCCCGGTTTGGTTATATCATTTACGCCCCGGACTTGAGGAGGCGGTATGGCACGCAAGGTGAAATCCAAAGCAAAGACGAAACTCAAGGCGAAGGCTAAGGCGAAAACGAAGCCCAAGATGAAGCAAAAAGACGTCGTCGTCCTGGTCGGCACCCGCAAAGGCGCCTTCTTCCTTCGCTCCGACGCCACGCGGAAATCCTGGAAGACCATCGGCCCGCACTTCCTCGGCAACACCTGCTATCACGTCGTGCTCGATCCGCGGGACGAAAAGACGCTGCTCGTCGCCGCCAAAGCCGGACACCTCGGCCACACGATTTTTCGCTCGACCGACTTCGGCAAGACGTGGAAGGAATCCGAACGCCCGCCCGCGTACCCGAAGGCCGCGCAAGGCAAGACGGGCCGCACCGTCGACCACGTGTTCTGGCTGACGCCTGGCCATGAATCGCAAAAGGACGTCTGGTACGCCGGCGTTTCGCCGCAAGGCCTCTTCCGTTCGCAGGACGCCGGCCGCACCTGGGACGAAGTCAAAGGCTTCAACGACCACAAGGATCGCGTGAAATGGACCGGCGGCGACCAGGACCAGACGCCGGACGGAGGCAAGCTCCACTCGATCATCGTCGATCCCCGCGACGCGGATCATCTCTATCTCGGCATGTCGGCCGGTGGCTGCGTGGAAAGCAAGGACGCCGGCAAGACCTGGACGACGCTCAACGACGGCCTGGAGCGCGTGTTTCCCGACCAGGACCCGGACGTCGGTCACGACCCGCACTGCATCCAGATGCACCCGACCAAGCCCGATCGCCTCTATATGCAAAATCACTGCGGCATTTATCGCATCGACCGGCCGTCGACGAAATGGGAACGCGTCGGCAAGGCGATGCCGAAAAAGATCGGCGACGTCGGCTTTCCGATCACCGTGCATCCGCGCGATCCCGAAACCGCCTGGGTTTTCCCCATGGACGGCACGCAGGTCTGGCCGCGAACGAGCATCGACGGCAAACCTGCCGTCTACCGGACGTCGAATGCAGGCAAATCCTGGGAGCGTCAGGACAAGGGCCTGCCGAAGGAGCAAGCCTGGTTCACGGTGAAGCGCCAGGCGATGGGCGCCGACGACGCCTATCCGGTCGGACTCTACTTCGGCACCACGTCCGGGGAAGTCTGGATGAGCCGCAACGAAGGTGAAGCCTGGACCTGCATCGCGTCGCATCTGCCGCACATCTATGCGGTCGAGGCCGCGCGGCTGTGAAGGTCAAAATCCCGACGCCGCTTTTTTCTTACACGAAGAACACCGCGACGGTGGACGCCTCCGGCTCCACCGTCGACCAGGTGACCCACGATCTCGAGCGCCAGTTCCCGGGCATCCGGTTCCGGATGATCGACGAGCAGGAAAAGATCCGTCCGCACCTGAAGTTCTTCGTGAACAAAGAGCAGACGTTCGACCTGAAGGCGCCGCTGGCGGCCACGGACGAACTCGCGATCGTGCAGGCCTTCAGCGGCGGGTGACCGTCACGGCAACGGAATGAACTCGAAGGAGTCGCCGGGGACCTTGGCGAAGCGCCCTTCCTTCCAGGCGTTCTTTGCCTGCTCGATGCGCTCCTTGGAGCTCGCGACGAAGTTCCAGTAGATTTCGCGCGTCTCGCCGAGCGGCTCGCCGCCGAGAATCATGACGTGGGCCGCCGAGCCGGCCTGGATCTCGAAGTCGTCGGAGACGTGACCGACCGCGAGCGAGTTTACGGGAACGGGTTGGTCCGCGACGCGGACGTCGCCCGCGATGACGTAGACGCCGAGCTCGCGCTTGCCCGCGGGAATGACGAGGCGTCCGCCCGCCGCGAAGCGGGCGTCGAGGTAGAGCGTGTCGCTGAAGGACGCGACGGGACTTTTCTTCCCGAAGGCGTCGCCGACCAGGAGCCGGCAGTCGACGCCGTCGTGCGAGAAGCGGGGAAGCGACGCCTCGGCGTGATGAAAGAAGCTCGGGGCCGTTTCTTCGTGGCCCTTCGGCAAAGCGATCCAGCATTGCAGGCCTTCGATGGCGTGACCTTTGGCGCGCTCTTCGGCGGGCGTCCTCTCGGAGTGGACGATGCCTGAGCCGGCGGTCATCCAATTGACGTCGCCGGGCCGGATCACCTGCTCGGAGCCGAGGCTGTCCCGGTGCATGATCGCGCCGTCGAAGAGAAAAGTCAGCGTCGCGAGCCCGATGTGGGGGTGCGGGCGCACGTCCATGCCCTTTCCCGGGGCAAAGCGCGCCGGACCCATGTGATCGAAGAAGATGAACGGTCCGACCATCTTCCGGCCGATGGCCGGGAGAACGCGCCCGACGACGAAGTCGCCCAGGTCGCGTTGCCTGGCGGGAAGAATGACGGCGATGGGTGACGGCACGGGCGCTCTCCTCTTGCCTTGCGGACGATTCACGACCTAGAGTTTCCGCCAGGGGGGGCGGCATGAGCAAGAGGGATCCGGTTTTATGAACGACGCGAGTCCTTCATACGTTGCTTTGCCGGCTCGCCGTACGGTTCATCAAGCCGACGCTCTGGCGTGGCTCGACGCGCACCCGGCTCTGCCCGGGACCAGCGTCGTGACGTCTTTGCCCGACGTCAGCGAAATGGGCGGAATGAGCCTCGGCGCGTGGAAAGAGTTCTTCGTCGACGCCGCTCGCCGCGTCATCCGTTGGCTCCCTGTCGACGGCGTCGCGATTTTCTATCAGAGCGACATTCGGCACGAGGGGATCTGGGTCGACAAAGGCTACCTCGTCATGAAGGCCGTCGAAGAGGCAGGTGCGAGCCTCGTCTGGCACAAAATCGTCTGCCGTCATCCACCCGGCACCATCGCGCAAGGCCGTCCGAGTTATTCGCACATGCTGTGTGTCGCTCCGCTCGCCCGGCCGACGCCGGTCAGGCCGGGACCGGACGTCCTACCCGCCGCCGGTTACATGCCCTGGCCTCGCGCCATGGGGGAAACGGCGTGCCGCGTCGCCTGCCGTTTTCTCAAGGAAGAAACGACGACGACGACTGTGCTCGATCCCTTCTGCGGCCAGGGCTCGGCCCTCGCCGTAGCGAACGTCTTCGGCTTCGAAGCGATCGGCGTCGATCTCAGTCCGTCACGTTGCCGCGTCGCTCGGGAGCAAGTCCTATGAAGTGTGCCTTACCCGTACTGGCGCTCTGCCTCGTGTCGGGCGTCGCGTCCGCGAAAAAGATCGAAAAACATCCCTTGCCGCCGAAGTTCGGTGAAGGCTTCAGCGAAGCTTTCGCGTGGTGTGAGGTAGGCGGACCCCCCGGTGACTGCCTCTGCTTCGAGCCGCTTGCGTGCGGGCCGACGGGTTGCCACAGTTACGACGAAGAGCTCCAGGAGCTCGAGCGCGTCATGAAAGAAAACAAGAAGGAATTTACGTGCAAGGACGCGGAGATTCTCTCCTGTGGACCTATCCGTTACATTTGGTGCGACCAGGGCAAAGCCGGCGCACGCCTCGCGGCGTATGACGAGAAGGGGAAGCTCCGCTCGCTGCGCCAGCGTTCCGGCACCGTGAAATATTGCCAGAACAAAGCCTTCATCAGCTACCAGGGTGAAGTGGCTGCCTGCAAGCCGCTGATCCGTTTGAAAAAGCTGAAAGGACAGGCCAAAGTTCCGCCGGCACCCGCCGAGGACTATCCGTTCGCGAAGAAATAGGCCGCCACGGGCTTACTTCGTCGTGTCGAATTGCCAGCCGCGGGAGCCGTCGCTGTTGTTCTCCTGGACCGAATAGGTCACGGAGCCCTTCACCCATTTCTTGTTCTCGAAGTGCATGTCGAGGATGGAACGGGGGAACGTCTTCATGTCCGGACGGTAGTATTTGACGTCCGCAAATTCGACGTCGCCCTGTTTGCCTTGCTGGAGATAAGTCTCGTTCTCGACGTACTTGAATTCGCCGAACGTGCCGGTGACGTTGCCGTCCGCGCCGATGACGATCTCGACGGCCGTGCCGAGCTTGTTTTCGGCTTCGTTCGCCGGAGTCGTAGCCGTCACCTTGTGCTTGAACGCTCCGCCGACGAAGCCGACGCCGAGCGTGTCCCATTTGCCGGGTAGGGCGCCCGGGTCGTCCTCTTGAAAGGCCCAGAACTGACCGCCATGGATCTGGTGGGTGAAGAACACCTTGCCGGTCGACGTCACGCGCTGCGCGAGCACCTGGGTTTTGTCGGCGACCTGCAAGGTCGCATAATCTTCGTGATCGTATTTCTCGTACTTGTCCGCCGCATTCGAGCCGAAGGTCAGGAGGAGCGGATCGCCGTTCGTCGGGAGGGTGATCTTGCCGTCCTTGCCGACCGAGATCGTGTATTTCTTCCCGTGAGTCCAGGGCGTGCCGTCGCCTTGGCCAGTCGTGTTCTTGGCGAAGTAGTCGTAGTCTTTCGCGATCGCGGAGAAGAAGACGCCGGCGTCGCCTTCGGGCACCGGCTGCGGCGAAGCGGGCGTGACCTTGAGTGCCGTGATCGTGACGCCGGCCTGCTCGAAGACGATGACGCCGCCCGGGCCTTGCGCCGCGAGCTTCGAGAGGTTGATCGTGTCGGAAAGGGTGCCGGTCACCTTGTCAGTGGTAATGATGAAAGCGATGACGCCGTTCACGGCTGACGGCAACGTCACGTTGAACGTCCGGATGCCGTCCGCGGAGACGCTCCCGGACACGCTGCCCACGGACTCGGCGAAATGATCGTCTCTGTATTCACCAGAGATCTCGTTGTTGGCTTCGTCCCAGCTCAGAGTGAAGTGGACCGTATTGGCGAGCAGGTTGGCGCCGGCGTCGTCGGGCGAGTCGAAGGTTCCGGCGTAAGAATACGCGTAGTCGACCGAGCCCCCGTCGTCGTCACCGCTTCCGCACCGGCTCAGCAGGAGGAACGTCGAGAGCGACGAAACGATGAACAGGGCGACGCTGAGACTGGCTTTGAGGGTCTTGGTCATCGAGTGGGCTCCAGGCGCGAATGGTGATCCTTCCGATCATAAATCTAGGAGACGCCGACGATCCAGTCCCGGAGCACCTTTAACACCGCCAGGCCGAAGGCTCCGGCCGCTACGGCCAGGAGGACGAGCCCCCCGATCACCAGGACCATGAACAGGACGTCTTTCTTCCTGACCCGATTCCCGTCCTGCAGTGCCGTCTCCAGGAGCTTGGCGTTTTTGACGTTCGACTTCCAGGCGGCGTCGAAGAGGTCGCCGAGGAACGGCACCGATCCGATCACGGTCTCGACCAGGATGTTCCAGACCATGCGAAACACGGTAGCGCGCGGGACACCCTGCTCGAGGGCTTGGGCGACGATGTAAGTCGAGAGCAGGCTCGCCAGCAGATCTCCGACGCCTGGGATCAAGCCGATGATGAAGTCCCAGCCGATCTTGAAGCTGGTTCCGGGAATGGAGATCGATTCGTCGAGGAAGCGTGCCAGGGCCTGCGAGCGCCGGAGCGCTTCCTGGCGGGAGTCAGTCATGAGGCAACCTCTGCGAAAGATATTCCTTGAGCGCCAGTGTCGACGACACTAGCACGCCGGTCGGGCCGTCGGCGATGACCACGCTGGCGACGAAAAGGCTGAAACAAAGGAAGACTCTTTTCACGCCGCCGTCTTCCTCCAGCGGTAGCAGAGGTACACGTAAGTCGGAACCAGGATCACGCCCATGCCGAGGAGAGTGCAGAACACGGGCGAGCCTAGGAAGTCCGTCCAAGGGTTCATGATGCCGGCACGAAAGTCTTCGGCCGTGCGCGTGTGCGTGAAGCGCTGCCAGCCGGTGCCGTCCCAGCCGACGATCAGGATGAAATACATGGCGACGTGGGCGCCGATGGTTTGCGCCTTTGCCGCGCCCCACTTGCCCTGCCGGATGAAATACGCGGTGACGGCGTAACCGAGCAGCCCCTGCGTCACGTTCGTAATGCCGAAAATCGCCACGAGCCAGGCGGGGATGTCGTCCCGGCTGGTCGCGACGAACATCGTCTCCCAGCTCGGAAAGTTCCAGAGGAGGTACATGCCCGAAGGCGCGAAAAGGGCGGCGATCCAAAGCAGAATGCCGAACAGGTACTTGTTGCCCCAGAATTCCTTCTCGGAACGCAGCTTCTCGCCAGCCGCCAAGGTTAGGCCGGAGGCGAGTCCGTAAGACCAAAAGACGTCGACCTGGACCATCCGATGCTCCTGCTACTTAGATTCTGGCGCGAAACGCGCCAGAATCTATCCTGAGGCACAACGCGCCGAAGGATCTCGACGCTAACATATTGACTTCACGAGATCCTTCGCTTCGCTCAGGATAGTTCCTGGCGCGCTTCGCGCCAGGAACTACTTAGGCATAGAGCTTAGGGTAGATCTTTTTCCACGCCCAGACCATCAACACCGCGGTCAAAGCGATCAGTGCTCCGCCGTGGATGGCCCAGTCGAGCGCCACGTCCTTGGCCCAGAGGGCGCTCTGGCTCAAGCGAACGCCATGATAAAGCGGCGAAAGGTAACAGACGTACTGCAGGGCCCGGGGCATCTGGTCGATCGGGTAGAAGACTCCGGAGACAAAGAACATCGGGCTGATCAGGAGCGCATAGACGGTCTGGAACTGGTTCATGTTGCGCACGTAGCCCGTCGCGACGAGACCCATGGCGCCGCACGACAGGCCGACGAGGATGCCCATCACCGGCATGAGCCAGAGGTAATCCGGCTTCACGACGCCGAAGGCGAGCAAAACCAGACTGACGAGGCCCGCCATGATGGCGCCTTTGAGCGCCACCCAGATGAACTCGCCGGCGAGGATTTCGTGCGGACCGATCGGCGTCGTCATCAAGGCTTTGAAGATGTTCTCGTAGACCAGGCGCACGTAGAAGCCGTAGCTGCTTTCGAAGTACGCCGTGAACAGCGCCGTCGTCGCGGCGATGCCCGGAGCCATGTACGTCAGATAAGTCATGCCGTGTAGCTCGGTGATGTAGGCCCCGAGCCAATAACCGAACACGACGATAAACAGCGCCGGATCGACGAGCGTCGGCAGGACGTTCGCGAAAAAATCCTTCCGGTAGATCGCCCAGTGCCGCATCGAGACGCGCCAGCTCAGGATGAAGAACTCACGCATCGGTGCCGAGCTCCCGGCCGGTGATCTTCAGAAAGACGTCCTCGAGGTTCGACGGCCGGATGACCTCCGGCTTGACGGCGGACTTTTCGACCTCGGCGGCGAGCTCGTGCAAAGACCGGGCTTCCGCGCGGGCGCGCTCGGACGGCTTCCAGATCGCGACGTAGCCGGCGCAGTGCTCGCCGATCAGGGTGCGCGGGTTGCCGTCGATTTGGATCCGGCCCTTGTCGAGGATGACGAGGCGGTCGCAAAGAATCTCGGCCTCGTCCATGTAGTGCGTAGTCAGGAGAACAGTTGTCCCCTTCGCCTTCAGCTCGCGGATCTTGTCCCAGAGGACCTGGCGGACCGCCGGATCGAGGCCGGTGGTCGGTTCGTCGAGGATCAGGAGCTCCGGCTCCGTGAGCAAAGCCCGGACGAACACGAGGCGGCGCTTCATCCCGCCCGAGAGCGTCAGGATCATCGCGTCGGCCTTGTGGTCGAGCGAGAGAAAGCCCAGAAGCTCCTTGATGCGCGTCTCCGCCGCCTTTTTCGGCAAACCGAGAAACGACGCGTAGAGGCGCATGTTCTCGATGACGCTCATCTGCTCGTCGAGCGCGTCTTCCTGCGTCACGACGCCGAGCCGGCGGCGCAGCGCCCGACCTTCGCGCTGCGGGTCGAGGCCGAGCACGCTCATTGTGCCGCCCGAGCGCGACATCGCGCCGTACATCATTTTGATGATCGTCGACTTGCCCGCGCCGTTGGGGCCGAGCAAGCCGAAGCATTCGCCTTTGGCGATCGTGAACGAAGCGTCGCCGACGGCGACCTGGTCGCCGAATTTCTTGCTGACGCTTTCTACTGTTACGACCGTGCCCGCCATGGGCACCGGTTATAACGCGGGCGTGAGGACCCGGCAACCACGGACGACCTGCAGAGCGACCGGCCCGGTGAAGCCGATGCCTTCGACGACGCTCTTCAGCGACTTGCCGTTCTTCGCCTGCACGCGGAGACCGGTCAGGAACTTGCCGAGGTCGGCAACGTAGTACGCGAGGAATTGGCCTTCGAACTTCGGCTCGAGCGTGTTGAGTTCGCGCCGGCCGCCCGGGAACAAAATCTCGTCACCGTCGAAAACGCCGATCGCGTCCTTGAGCTGCTCGATGCCGTTCTCGGGTTGACCGAAGCGGTCGGAGCCGAGGACGAGAATCAGGCAGTCCGGATTCGGATTCTCGCCGCCGCCGAGGCCGGGGTAATTGTAGGTGCGTTCGATCGTCGCCGCGTCGTCGCGGAGATCGATCAGGTTGAGGTCGTCGACGGTTTGGTCGGGGCGCGCGAAGGCGCTTTGGCTGGTGGCGACGAGCGCGAGGCTGATGAGCAGCGATTTCATGGCATCTCCTTTGGCGTTTTCAGCCCTGAATCTGCCAGAGCATCGTCCTATAGGTCCAATTGAATGGACCTATAGGAGCGATGGGGGAAAGCTATCACCGGAAGGAATTACAGCGGGGTACGGGCGACGTGGCGGATGTCGAGGGGGCGGTCGGCGTTCATACCGTCAATCTGGCTGAGGCTTTCCTGCTCGAGCCACCAGCAGCCGTCGGCTTCGGTCCACTCGAAGGCCTCGCCGGTGTGGCGGTCCTGCATGAAGATGCCGACACCCGTGCGTTGGATGTAAGCGCGACCGTCCGGGCATTCTTCGAGCTTGTAAGTCTTGGTAATCATGACCCCGTAGCAGGGGAGCGAGTCGGTGGGGCCGGAGCCGCTACCGGAGCCCGAACCGCTGCCAGATCCTGAACCGCTGCCCGAGCCCGAACCGTCGCCCGAACCCGAACCAATGTCGCCCGGAATCGGGTAGCCGCAGTAGTTGTACGCTTCCAGCTTCTTCCATTCGTCGATGTTGTCTTGAGCCGCCAGCAGGATCGAGCCGAAGCCGATGGCGCGGTTGTGGTTGTGGAGATCGTAGGGATATCCGTTCGCGGTCGTGGTGTCGGAATCCGACTGGCCGGACGCAGAAACGATCCCCGCGTTCAACGTGGCCGCGAGGGCCGCCGCACCAAAGACGAAGGTCAAACCGAAGCGAAGCTTGCTGAGAGACATGGAGTAACTCCTAGGCCGAGAGAAAGGTGAATTGCCGTCTACGCTTTCTGGAGGTGCGAGACGGCCATCATCGTGTCTCACCGAAAAATATATTCCGTAAATACAACGGCTTATATCTACGCCCTCACCCAAACAAAAGAAAATTTGCGTGGGTTTGAGACATAAATCAGAGTAAAGCCCACCTTCTTTAACGTAGCCGTTCGTCACCTCATGCGGATGCTTCCGTGACCGTATTTTCCGGCGTGAAATACCTCGAGCACCTGGCCGCGCTTCTGCGCGGAGGCTCCCGCTCGCGGGACCGCGATTTCTACGCTGCGACGGTGCGACCGCTTGCCGCGCATCTCCACAAGCTCGGCCTTCGCCATCCCCAGGACCTCGAGGACGTGTTGCAGGAGACTTACCTCCAAGCCTACAAGTCGCTCGCCGAGCTGCAGGATGCGCAAGCAGCGCTGGCCTGGCTGATGACGATCGGGCGCCGGCAGATGGCGCGGCACTTGGAGCGCGGCAAACGGGGTCCCGACACCTGCGACGCGGATCTTACCGTATTACCTGCTCAAGCCGCGCCCGCCGACGTCGACCTCGACGCCCGGAGACTCTGCGCCGAAGTGCGAGCCGTGCACGCACGCCTCAGCTGCCCGAAGCGGAAGCTCGCGATCGATCTCTACTACTTTCAAGAAGTGCCCCTGCCGGAAATCGTCGCGATCACGGGCGTCGGCGCCTCGACTTTGACGACCTGGCTGTCCCGGTTCCGCCAAGAAGTTCGCGGCGCGCTCGGGGAGCGCGCCGCCTCGCCTTTGCAAAGCCCGTCCCCGGCAAGGAGTTCCTGACTCATGCGAATCTGGCAAAAGTGGGCGAATCACCGCTTCAAAGCCGAGCTGGGCCATGCCTTCGCCGCCGAAAGTCACGGCTTGGCGCCGGTGCTCGACGCCGCGGCGGAAGAGCGGATCTGGGCGCGGCTCGCCCCATCGCTGGCGCCGCGCCGGCAAGCGACCCGGTCGCGGACTCTTTGGCTTGCAAGCGCGGGACTGGTGGCTGCCTGCGCCACGGCCGTCTTCTTGCTGACTCCCCGGCAAGCAACCCCGGCGGACGATTTCTCCGTGAAAGGTCCCGCCGCGATCGCGCCCCCGACTATCGTTGCGCTGAGCCTCGCGCAAGTCAGCCCCGACCGCCGTGTGATCCCGGGCCACGAAGGCATGCGCATCGCCGTCGGCACGCCGCTCATCTTCTCGGTCGAAGCCCAAGGCGCGGCCACGGGAAATCCGCTCACCCTGCAGCTGGCTTACCGACTCGGCGAAGACGGTGCCTGGTCGGAGATCGCCCGTCACACCCTGACCCAGGACCGTCAAACGCTGGCGCGTCCGGGAGGCTACCTCTCGTTCACGCCGACCGAGCCGGGAGCCTACGAGTTCCGCATCGTTTCCCTCGTCACAACCGGAGTCTCACCCGATGCCCGTTTCCATGTTCAAGTCGTGGCTCCTTAGCCTGATCGCGCTCGCCGGTCTCGCGGTGTCCGCGAACGCCGCGACCGTCGAGCCGATCAAGCTGAAGCCCGACGACGTCGAAAAAGCGTTCAGCCCCCGCCGGCTGGCGCTTTTGGTCGGCGTCCAGACCTACCAGGACCCGAAGTTTCATGCGCTCCGCTACCCGACCAAGGACGTCTCCGACGTCACGTCGTTCCTACGCGTGAACAATCATTCCGAAAAGGACGAGACGATCTCGCTGACCAACGAAGCGGCGACTGTTCAGGGTCTGATTCATGCCTTGGACGAGCTGGAAGCCAAGAACACTTCCAGCGACGACATCGTCATCGTCTACCTGTCGATGCACGGCACGCTTGCCTACGAGAACGCGGCCGAGCTGAAGCGCTTCGCCGTTCTGAACGACACCCGCTTCGACGACGTCGGTCGCACCGGCCTTTCCCTCGACT